>CAZPUU010000046.1:0-6908 GCA_964589835.1 uncultured Gammaproteobacteria bacterium | reverse complement strand
TTGGCTCAATCGGATAATTGGAATGAATGTGAAAATCTCCTTTAATGTCTTTTAATTCTATTAGAATTGGTAATCTATTGTGCAGTGAAGCATCAATTTCGCCCTGATTTTCCCGTAGCTCAGGCGGAATCCATTGAAGACCTAAAAATTCATAGAATTTTTTTTCGTCCGAAAATGTTTTGAGCGTTCCGTCAGGCATCTTAATACCTTTCTCGGAAAGTGAAAAACCTTTCTTTAATGCGTATTCGCGAAGAGCTACATTATGTTCTTTACTTCCCGTAAAATGCTGCAAGAGTGACCCGAGCATGTCAGGCTTAAGAACCATCAGATCAACTTGTTTATTCCCGGAAAGAATGATGGAAGAAGTGATGTCTCCGCGTTCAATTACCCGGTCCTTATAGGGATAATTGTTGAAATGATCAAGTACTGCGTTTGGGTTGTTTGAAGCAACTGCAATATCAACGTCGCCGATAGTGGATTTGCGGCGTCTGAGGCTCCCAAGAGTAAAAGCGTTCAAAACATTCTTATCCTTTTTCAGATAGCTTAACATCGTTTCTGAAATTTCTGCAGCCATGGCAAGTACCATGCGCGAGGATTTTGTTTTACCCAAACGGTATTCGTCAATCGCTCTTTTGATATCGCTTTGAGATTTCTCCCCAAACCCTTCAAGTGAAGCTATTTTCCCCTCACCGGCTATTTTGTACACGTCGTCTATGACCGTTTCGGGATTTACTAATTCAAAATTATTTACCAGTTTGAATGCTTTCTTGGGACCAAAAGTTGGAATATCCAACAGCGGAAAAATTGCCGGAGAAACGGTGCTTAAAACGGATTCGAAATGTGCAACTTTTCCAGTTGAGAAAAGTTCCTGAATGTGATTTTTAATACTTGTCCCAACACCGGGAAGACTGTCCAGGGCGTTGTCGGTGAGAAGATCCTTTATCTCGGTAGCTTGAGATTCTATGCCGTCTGCGGCTTTTTGATAAGCAAGTATTTGAAATCGGAATTTTGCCTCATTTTGTATCGTATACGCTGCCGCAACCTGCCTGAGTAACCGGGCTATTTCCTCATTTGTGAAGGATTTCATGAATAGATAATATCACAAAAAGCTTTCTTTGAAGCCATTGACTGCTGCGCCTCAAGTTGTTAGAATATGAAAACCTAAATACTTATAGCTGGGATTCAGGTTTCAAACTTGCTCTCCCAAATTTCTATGGAATTTGGGGGTGTAGCTCAGTTTGGTTAGAGCGCCTCCCTGTCACGGAGGAGGTCGCGGGTTCGAGTCCCGTCGCTCCCGCACAGTGCATCCTTTTTGCCCGCCAAGGAAGCACATACTACCTGTTCCGCTTGCCCACTCATTTTTGCCCAGAAAGGAGAATTGTATGTCAACAAAAAAAACCGATAAAAATACATCAAAAATTGAAAAAGCCGAATCAACTTTTGACTTTCAGAAGCTGGTAAATAGTCCGGACTCTTACAAAAGTCTTATTTACGGTATTGTCACGGTTATCGTTCTGTTTATCGTTATAGCGCTTGGTATTCGCACTCTTCAGCAAAATAAAGCGGAGATCGATGAGGAAGCCCTTTCAACGTACAACGCCGATGCAGACATAACTACAAGTAAATATAAGGTTGTGGAGGGAGACACTCTATGGAGCATAGCCGAAAAGTCATACGGAGACGGATTTAAGTGGACTGAAATTGCAAAGGCTAACAACATCACGAATGCAACAGATCTTGAAAAAGGGGTACAGCTTACGATTCCGGATCTCAAAAATTCAGGAGTAGAGGCTGAGCAGAGTCCGACAGTAACCGTTGCACCGACTTTAAAAGTTGCAGAAGCGACCGTGTCTAATCCAACCGAGGTAATTGCTCAAGCGCGAACGATTACCGGGAATACGTATACTGTTGTACGCGATGACAGCTTGTGGGATATTGCAGTGAGAGCATATGGCAACGGATATAGATGGGTAGAAATTGCAAAAGCAAATAATCTGACAAATCCTGACCTTATCTTCTCTGAAAATATTTTGAAACTGCCGCGTCCTTAGTTAGAAAAGATTCCGGATTGAAAAAGTCTTGCCTTGTGGTGATTTATTATCGTACAATACGAATCGCGCCTATCCCGCGAGGTTAGTACACCGGTAGTATGCTACCTTCCCAAGGTAGAGAAGCGAGTTCAATTCTCGTACCTCGCTCAAAAAAACACAGGTGCAATTTTAAGTTCCGGAAATATCATTGCAAAAAAAGTTGCAATTTATTATTCTTAGACATTGTGAAGAGAAAAATCGGTGAGACAATTTTTGGACTTATTATAATTTTCGGAAGCATTCTTGCCGCTTTTGTTTATATCGGTGACTCGTTGTATCTTTTACTCTCAGGAATTGTCTTTTTGTTGGGCATGGGGATTATGTTCCACGCCGGAAGAATAGATACATCTAAGGTAAAATTTTCAGATCCTTCGGCAAATATTACGGGCGAAGTTCTGAGAAAGAACAACCAAACAATTAAAAATTGGAACAACATACAAGATACAAAAAGCAAGTTAAAAATGGTCGGAGTTGCCGAAGATGAACTCAATCCTCAAACGCCCTCATAAAAAACGATCGTTGACGTACAATTTCACAGTCTGGTAATCTACTGTATGAAGAAGATTTATGCAGGTGTAATTTCGTTCAATTTATTTGCTTTTACGATCTTTTTTCTTTTTGGCAATTACCCTTGGCCGATTGTACTTCTTCATCTCATCAGTGCTTTTGGCCTTGTCGGATACGCAGTTTTCAGGTTACTTAGGGAATTAAAGATTGAGAATAAAGAATACCTGCTATTAGGTTTTCTTTTCATTTTTTCGTTTATTCTCAGAATGTACAAAATTGATACTCTAACTCCCGGAATTCAAGGCGATGAGATGATTGTTGCATACTCGGTGAGGGAATTGGGTACTAATTTTACTCCTTTTACCACGAGTAATTTCGGACACGGGACACTACTACCGTACATGGTGCTTACAAGCGTCAATTTTTTCGGTGATACCATTGCTTCAATCAGACTCCCCAGTGTTCTTTTTGGCTGTATGGGGGTAGCAGCATTTTATTTGTTATTACGTCTTTTCTTCAAAAGATCGATAGCAACCCTTGGCGGACTTTTTTTTGCTTTTTCATACCCCATGCTTTCTCTTTCAAGGGTTATCTATGAGCCCACCGCTGCGATATTTTTTCAGATTGTGGCTTTGATTTTTTTGTTGCTTTCGGAAAGAAGAAAAGGAATTTATTACATTGGGCTTGGACTTATGTTAGGACTTGGAAATTATACCTACATAAATTTCAGATTATTTACGATTTTTGTTTTTATATATCTATTTGTAAGGATGATTGTGAAGAAGCGGAAATGGAGAGAAGAGGCAAAAGGAATCGGATTGGTTAGTGTATTTACCTTTATAGGAATGATGCCGTTGGTACACTATTTCATCGTAAATCCTGACCAGTTGCTTATCAGGGCGAGAGTCTTGTCGTTATTCAATCAAGGACTCACATTCCAGGACATTGTATCAAACATAGTGGGAAGTATTGGCCAACTACAATATATTTTTGTAAACCCCGGGGATCCTAATTTCAGGATAAATCCAGGAAAGACTGCAATGGTAGATGTCCTGACACTGTCGGTATTTTTCGTCGGAATAGGAAGTCTTTTTAAAAGGTACAGATTAATTCTTATATTCTTTTTTCTGTCGGTTCCGTTCCTTCTATCCGACATATTTGCGTATGAAGCGGGTCCCGCCAATACATTTTTCGGGTTTGCACATCCAAATACTCTCAGAATCTCAGGGATACTTCCTTACATTCTTATTGTGGTTACATTCGGCATTTTTGCCCTTTCAAAGGTAGTTGAGAATTCTTTAAAAGAGAATTCAATAAAGCAAACTCAAATTGAGATCATGAAAATTGTGTCGGCAATAATTCTTGTCGGGATTGGATTTTTTATCAATGCGACGATGTATTTTTCTCAGCCCTTCGATCCTTACACCTATTCTGTAAATGGAGTTCTTCCTCTAAAGCTTGTTGGACCGGTAAAAAATATGAGTCCTGGAAGAACCGTTTCTCTGTCGCCGTTTCTTAAAGAAGATATACGATTTGAGTATTTTGTGGGAAAAAATCCTGCCAATGTTAAAAAATTTGATCCAAAAAGTGTAGAAGAGGCAATCGGGATTATTGACACGACTGATATGACGGTAATAGATAGCTCTTTTAATGTTGATATTATCCGCACATTAGTTGAGAAAAATCCTACCAATAAGAAGATTTATTACCACCAGGCGCCCAATGGAGTCGATGCATTTCTCTTCATAGGCGTTGATCAAATAGCTATTGACGAGTTTTTCCCGATTTGATAATATAAATCGTGCCGCTCAAGAAAAACAACACTAAATATATTTTCGTTTCCGGCGGAGTAATATCCGGTATAGGAAAAGGACTCACCGCTTCTTCCATCTCTTTCCTTCTCAAATCAGCAGGGTACAAAGTAGCTCCTATAAAGTTTGAAAATTACCTAAATCTGGACGCGGGTACCATCAATCCCATCGAGCACGGCGATCCTTTCCTTTGCGAAGACGGTACGGAGGCAGATATGGATATCGGTTCGTACGAAAAATTTCTCAATGAGGATATGGGGAAAGAGAATTTCGTCACGATGGGAAGAATTTATCAGACGGTTATTGACCGGGAAAGACGGTTTGAATATAACGGCGAAGACGTGGAAGCAATTCCCCACATCACGGATGAAATTATCTCGCGCATTAAGCATCTCGCAAAAGTGAAAGATGCCGACATTGTCGTCATTGAACTAGGAGGAACGGCAGGGGAGTACCAGAACATTTTCTACTACGAGGCTTCAAGAATTATGACGCTTAAAAATCCCGGGGATGTTATTCATGTTCATGTGAGTTATGTCCCGACCCCTTCTCATCTCGGTGAGCCAAAAACAAAACCGACTCAGCTTTCTGTCAGAACCCTCAATTCCATGGGAATACAGCCGGATTTTATTATCGCCAGGTCCGCCAGATATCTGGATCAAAGACGGCGTGACAGGTTTGCTCTTTTTTGCAACATGCATACGGAAGACATCATTTCAAATCCTGACGTTGATTCGGTCTATGAGATACCATTGGTTCTACACGATCAGGGTCTTGAGAAGAGGATTTTTCTGAAATTGGGACTTACTCCCAAATCTCCCGACCTTTCATCGTGGCAAAAAATGATTGAAAAAATTAAAAATTCCAAGAAAAAAACGATAGAGATAGCAATTGTCGGAAAATATTTTGGTACTGGAGAGTATCAATTGAGAGATTCATATGCGGCTCTACTTGATGCGATAGAGCATGCGTCATGGGATGCGGGAGTTGAGGTAAAGACGCGTTGGGTAAATGCAGAAAAAGTTGAAAAAGAAGGAGCTGCGGCCATTATTGGCAAGCCGGACGGAATAATAGTTCCGATAGGATGGGGTGAGCGGGGAGCAGAGGGAATGGTGAAGGCGGTTGAGTACTCTCTGGATAAAAAAATTCCATATCTTGGTCTTTGTTATGGTATGCAGCTTGCCGTCGTTGGGTTTGCTCGGCACGTATTGGGTTGGAAAGATGCAAATACGACCGAAAATGACCCAAAGTCAAAGCACCCGGTTATCCATATGATCGAAAATCAAAAAGAGCTGATGCAAAGACGGGCATATGGAGGAACTATGAGGCTTGGGAGCTGGGACGCTGCGGTCAAAGAGGGAACGCGGGCGTTTGAGGTTTACAAAAATGCGGGTCAATTTAAAAACGGAAAAAAGGGGCTTACTTCGGAGCGTCACCGTCACCGGTATGAATTCAACAACGATTATGCGGGCGAGATTGAAAAAGCGGGACTTGTCATCTCGGCACGCTCGGTTGTTGAGAATCTCGTTGAAATCATAGAATTACCTCAAAAAGACCACCCATTCTTTATGGGTACTCAAGGTCATCCCGAGTACAAAAGCAGACCGCAAAGCCCTCACCCATTGTTTGTCGAATTTCTGAAAGCCGCAAAGTAAGCTGTGATTTGCAAATAACCATCGTCAGCTCAATACATATTGCTTCTTGAGGTCACTTTACTGTATAATATCAAAATTATGGACAAAAATACTTCTGAAGAGCTAGATCTCAGACGCGGGAATGCCGTTAAGGTGTTTCAAAAGTTTGTTGAGGGAAAAAAAGAGAGAATCATTGCTTTTCAAGGGAAAATTTTAAAATCCAGAGGTGCGGGTGATGACAAAATGGTCACTGTCAGGCAATTTGTTGATGGAGTTGACGTTGATAGAATTTTTCCGTTGAATGCGCCGTCTATCGTGAAGCTTGAAAATATTGAGATTAAGAAAAAGAAAATGCGCAAAAAGACAGTGAAAAAAGTGACCAAGCTTTCCCGCAAAACAGCGCTTAAAACAAAGAAATAATCCCGTTCTGTTAGTCTTCAAAGCTTACGGCTTCTAATTTCCCTATCAATAGTTATTCTTCAATATCGTCTTCAGGATCATATGGTTGATCGTGAACAGGTTTTATCAAAAAGTCTTTCATGTCGCGGTGACCAATAATAACCGGATATTTTAGATTTGACCTGTCTACGATTGAGACTATCGTATTGATTTTTTTACCTCCCAAAATAAAGGATGCCTTTGCGGTGGGCCTAAAACTTTCCCCACTTGCCGATTTTACGTATACCTTTTCACTTAATATCTTAAGATCAATGAGCTCAGCAAATTTTCTATCAACTGAGGTTCTAAATGCTCCCGTATCCATTTTCGCCTTGACCGTGATAGGCTCCCCATTCCGGTAAAATGTCAATTCTTGCACAATTGTAAGTATCTTTGGCGCAATCGAAACCTTGTCCGAAAAGCTCTCA
>CAZPUU010000045.1:1559-6964 GCA_964589835.1 uncultured Gammaproteobacteria bacterium | reverse complement strand
TCGAAAAAACAATAAAGATGAAAAATGTCATCACCCACGGAAAAATAGCCATAGTCCGCGTGCCGGCCATGCCTTTCGTCATGTCATAGAAATAACTTATAAGCATTTCTACTGCATTCTGGAACTTGTTCGGGATAAGCGTGATCTTGCGGGTAACGATAATTACAAAAAGTACCAGAACAATATCAACTGCAATAGTTGCTAGAATAGTATTAGTAACCGGAAAGTCACCGATGCTAAAAATAAGTTCTGGTTGAAGGGAGGCCATTGAACCGTCTAATTTTACGGGAAGCAGAAATTTAAGTCAATACATTGAGGGGTTGACACTAGTTAAGTATTCTGACCGAATCAACAATTATAACCGGGAGTTCTTCTTTAAAGTCGAGCTTTCCTTCCATGATAACAATCGAATCTTTCACTAAGAAAGATTTTGAGCGTTCGAATATCTTCGGAAAAACGACGCATTCTATGCTTATGCCGAGGTGGTCTTCAAGTCCAACGAACGCCATCTCTTCGTTTGACCTTTTGGTAAAAATCTTTTTAACGGTAGATATGAGTCCTCCGACTTTGATTCTGGTGCCGTTTTTCACTTCGGGAAGTTCGGGAATTTTATGAGTTGTGAATGCAAAAAGAGTGTTGAGTTTTTGGTTAAGGGGGTGGTCTGACAGGAAGAACCCGAGAAGTTCCCGCTCAAACATTAATTTTTCACTCTGAGTAAAATCTTCCATGTCAAGATTGATCGTGATGCTTTGCTTTGGCGCTTCCATAAGGTCTCCGAAAAGACTTCCTTGGTTGACCGCTTTTTTTACTGTTTTTTTGGTTACCTGAGCGACAATATCGGTTATCGAGGTGAGTAGTGCCGCTCTTTTTCCGAAGTCATCAAATGCGCCTGCCTTTATCAAGCTTTCAAGCGTCTTTTTATTGACTTTAGCAAGGTCAACTTTCGAACAAAAATCATGCATGTCGGCAAATTCTCCGCCTTCACGAGCCTCAAGAATTGTCGAAATTGCCGCGCTGCCTACATTTTTGACTGCAGAAAGCCCAAAGCGTACCTTGTTGTTCTCTATAGAAAAATCGGCCTCGGATTTATTGACATTTGGACCTAACACCTCAATTTTCAGTCTTTTGCACTCCGCGACAGCAATTGATATCTTTTCATTTTTTTGGGGACCGGTAGTTCCTCTAGACTCGGCTGTTAAAAGCGCAGTCATAAATTCTACGGGGTAGTGGGCTTTTAGATATGCGGTTCTGAATGCAATCGTTGCGTAGCAGGAGGCGTGTGCTTTATTAAATCCATACCCTGCGAAAGGAGCAATCAGTTCGAATATATCCTCAGCCTTTTTTTGAGTAAGCCCGTTTTTAACTGCTCCCGTAAGAAATATTTCTTTTTGCTTCTTCATTTCAGCCGGAATTTTTTTACCCATAGCCTTGCGGAACTTGTCGGCATCAAGCCAGGTGTACCCGGCAAGAGCTATCGTTGTAAGCAAAACGTCATCTTGATAGGTCAAAATACCGTAGGAGTTAGCAAGTATTTCTTCAAGTCTTGGGTCAGGAAAAGTTATTTTTGATGGATCATGTTTGCGGGCGATAAATTCAGGTATATTTTGCATCGGTCCCGGCCGGTAAAGAGCCACCATTGCCATGACGTCAAATATATTGGTAGGTTTTAGCTCCTTGATGTACCTTCTCATGCCGGACGACTCGAGTTGGAAAATTCCTGTCGTCTCTCCGCTGGCCAGTAATTTGTATGTAGGCGGATCGTCGTAGGATATTTTTTGGAAGTCTATCTCCATTCCCTGATTTTCCTTGATGAAGCGCAAAGCTTCCTGGATAATCGTTAAATTCCTGAGTCCCAAAAAGTCCATTTTTAAAAGTCCGACGCCGTCTTCACCGACCGTATACATATCAAATTGGGTGACAATTTTGTCACCATTCGTTTCTTTTTGAAGAGGTACATATTCGGTAAGATCCTTGTCTGCAATAACGACTCCTGCGGCGTGGACCGATGCATGCCGAGCAACTCCATTGAGTCTGCGGGCAAGATCCAGCAGTCGTTTTGTTTCGGGTTCGGTTGTATATGCAGTCTTTAGGTCCTGGCTTTGTGCGAGAGCAAGATCTATTGTCATGTGGTGCCCTTGCCAACCGGGAGGTATCATTTTGGAAATTCTATCGGGTTGTGCATACGGCATTCCGAGAGCGCGTCCTGCGTCTCGAACACTTCCTCTTGCCTCCATCGTTCCAAAAGTTATTATCTGAGCAACTTTGTCTTTTCCGTATTTCTCAGTTACGTACTGGATAACCTCATCGCGCCTTGTGTCTGCAAAATCGAGATCGATGTCTGGAGCTGACGGACGCTCCGGATTAAGAAACCTTTCAAAAGGAAGATTAAAATAAAACGGGTCTACGTCAGTGATCCTGAGAATGTATCCGACAACCGATCCCGCTGCAGATCCACGGCCGGGTCCAACCGAAATTCCGTGATCCTTTGCCCAGTTCACGAAATCGGCAACTGTCAGAAAATATGTTTCGTATCCTTTCTTTAGAATTACCTCGATTTCATAATCAACCCGTTCACGTATTGTTTGTGTAATTTCCGAATATCGAAAAGGGAGTCTTTCCTCTATGAGTTGTTTGAAATAATCAGCAGGTGTAAGGCCATTTGGAACATCGAATTGCGGCATAATCCATTTGCCAAGGGTTATTTCCAAATTACACATCTCAGCAATCTTTACGGAATTTTCTATTGCTTCTGGTATGTCTTTGAATGCGTCTTCCATTTCGGTAGCGCTTTTTATGTAAAAGTCCGGTGAATCAAGCATTGTAAGTTTCCTTTTTTCATCAAGAATGGTTGTTTGTGTTCCGATGCAAAGTAATATCTCCTGCGCCTCTGCGTCATCTTTTGCGATATAGTGGTTGTCGTTGGTAGCGATAAGCCCAACTCCGTATTCTTTTGAAAGCCCGATCAATTTTTTATTGAGTTCCTCTTGGGGCGGAACATGGAAGTGTCTTTGAATTTCAAGGAATAAATTTTCTTTTCCGTAAATATCTAGAAGCTTTTCAAGTCGTTTCTTTCCTTCCGCATCATCTCCATTTACCATTGGCTCTCCGACATAACCATTTACACACGCAGTTAGACATATCAGTCCTTCACTGTATTTCTTGAGTAGATTAAGATCCGTCCGTGGCTTGTAGTAAAACCCTTCCAAGTGAGAGATAGTAATTATTTTGATGAGATTTTTATATCCGGCCAAATTTTTTGCCAGAAGAATAAGATGGTTGTAATCTTTATCAACTCCAGCTTCTTTGTCGTGCAGATTTCTTTTTGCAACGTAAATTTCGCAACCGATAATAGGTTTTATCCCTTCGGCGAGGCATTTTTTATAAAATTTGATTGCTCCATATAGATTTCCGTGGTCGGTAATGGCGATTGCACTCATTCCAAGTTTTTTTGCTTCCTCAACCATGGGATCAATCCTCGACAATCCGTCGAGTAGCGAATATTCGGAATGGTTATGTAGGTGAACAAAATCTGCCATGATACTTATGCTGCTTCCTGTACAATTGGAGTATACTGGTTTTCTGTTAGAAAACAGTTTTCTTGTCCTTCTTCTTTCGATCTTCGCTTTGCTTCATACATAATTTTGTCTGCTGTATGCATAGAGCCTTCTACATCACCAAAATTTAACCTTGTTGCTCCCCCTACTATTGAAAATCCATCGGGTAGTTTTGAATTAAAATCTTCCCAAAATGTCGTGGCTTCATCAATGCTTGTATCAAGTAGTAATATTCCGAATTCATCTCCTCCGTCTCTTGAGGCAATATTTCCGCCAAAAACTTCCTTAAATGTTTCGCCAAATGTTCTTAAGTATTCGTCTCCCGCTTTGTGGCCATAAGTGTCATTTATATGTTTTAAACCGTTAGCATCTGCTCTCAAAAAAACTGCACTGCTTTCATCTGGCGTTTTTTTATGTTGTTGCGCAAGGTCCTCCAGTATTCGTCTTAACCCGTTTCTGTTTCTCAGTCCGGTAAGAGAGTCTGTCTCCCCTTTAATCTCCAATTCGGTTCGTCTCAATGCATCCTCCTTTGCGAATTCCTTGAGATCCACAATGTTTAATAAATGGCGGGTCATGAGGTCCTGAACGTCTTCATAATGTCTTCTCCAAACATGCTTGTCTGCATCACTAAGATTTTCAGGTGCGGCTTCGAGTTCGTCTAGGGGCTTTTTATCTGCCGGGTCTTCTCCTTCTTTAATAATACGTGGAAAGCGTGCTAACCAATCGTCATAAACTTTTTCTGCTTGTAGGGTTCCTCCCGTTACTCCTCGTGGCCGCTCACCAAGTTCGTCGCTCATGCAATCATTCTAGCATCTTGAGAATGATTTTTCTAATATGTTCCATCCATCGTTCCAAACTAAAAAAAACCAATAAACTGCATCATTTTTTACGATCGAAAATATTTCGCCTTTTTTTGAGAAAGTATTATTGTAATTTATAACAGCATTTCTTAAAAGTTGTAATAGATAAACGTATTTTCATGTGTTGTTAGTGAGAGTATGAATGCTGTTGCAAAGAGGATGAATAACAGAGTTATCGTGATGATTTTAGGTTTCAATCGTTCTATAAATTTTTCAGACAACTTAAAAGAGTAGAAAAATGCAAATGTGACTATGACTGCTCTTGTTGCCAGTATCGCCTGAAACTCTGAAGAAGGAAGAGTAAAGTCAAAAGAGAATAATGACCTTATTAAGCGAGCAATATCGTTCATGTTATTGAACTTAAAAAAGATCCAGGTAAAGCTTACAAGGGAAAAAGTATACAGTATTCGAAAAAAATTTGGGATTTCTAATTTAATATGAAGATTGGCAAGAGCTCTTTCGAGTGCTAAAAAAATTCCATGGATAACTCCCCAAATTACGAAGTTCCAACTTGCACCATGCCAGAGTCCGACCAACAACATGACGATAACAAGGTTCATGTATGTTCTCATTTTGCCTTTTCTGCTCCCTCCAAGAGGTATATATAAGTAATCTTTGATCCATCGAGAAAGAGTCATATTCCAGCGTCTCCAAAAATCGGTGATATTTTTTGCTTGATAAGGGGAGTTAAAATTTTGTGGAAAATCAAATCCAATGAATTTTGCTAATCCCAAGGCCATAAAAGTGTATCCTAAAAAATCAAAATACAATCTCATTGAAAAAGAGAGTATTGTAATTAACGCAACAGTCGAACTAAGTATTTTTTCGTTTGCAATTGAATTCTCGATGACAAGTAATTGATCTGCCACCATGACTTTAAATGAAAATCCTATTAATAGAAATTTTGTAGCTTGGAAGATACTTATAAAATCTATTTTTCTTTTTGATAATTGTGATTTAACCTCTGAAAATCTCACGATAGGACCCGAGA
>CAZPUU010000045.1:0-1459 GCA_964589835.1 uncultured Gammaproteobacteria bacterium | reverse complement strand
TAGAATAAAAGTAAACACTAGATATAATAATGAACAAATTAGAAAGTTTTATATATCTGAAGATTGAGTAATAGAAAGAGATAAAAATAGGAAAAAAATAAAAGAGAAAGATAGGGTCGGTTATCTGCATGCTAATTACTTATTGCTTTCATCTCAACAATTCTATTCACTAGTTGTTCTGCAACAATCTTGTTTGATTTCTCGTTAAAGTGTACATCCTCATAAAAATATTCAAGTGATTTAGGTAATAATTTTTCGAGATCTATAAATTGAATCTCATTATTTGCAGCTACTTTTTCTGTAACCTCATTAAATGTATCAATCCCTCGAATTATACTTTCAATAGACGGGTACTTACCCTTAGATCTGCAGTATTTGGATGTGTTCCATGTGATTTTATCGTCCAGAGACGGATTGTATAGGTAGGGTTGGTTTCCAAGTATAAGAGTGACACCGTCATGCTTGAGAATGCCAACTAGATGAGTCATATTTCTTTCGTAGGCATTGATGCTTTGGAAATGCGCTTCGTATTTAGGTTCGGAAGCTAGTGAAGGTTTAGGTTTATTCTGTAGCTTTGCGATGGGATCAGAAAAAAAAGATGTTTTTATAAATTGGTAGGCAAGACTGTATATTGCAAACTTCTCATCCATTTTGGGGAAAAAGTATTTAAAAACCAAGGGGTAAATAACTCGAAACTTATGTGAGTAATCAGATTTGTAGGGTCCATATGTATCTTGATCTTCAAGACATGAAGTAGTCATATCTGTCAGGCCTTGCCATGAAATGATCATGTCCGGCTTAAAATCGCTAATTTTAAATAAATATTGGATAATAGTGTGTTCTGAGTTGTATATTTCCACGCCGGCATTAAGCACTTCAATTTTTTTATTTGGATAGATGGTCTGTAGTTCCTGTTGCAAGATTTTTCCAACGCTCTTGTCATATTCCACTTTTCTATTTAGGACAGTAGAGCTTCCTAGTAGGAAGATGCGAAACGTTTGAGGTGTCTTTTCAAGTAATATTTCGTCTCCGCGGAATCCAAATGAATTCAAATGAAGCCTGCTGTCGTAAATGTTATCGCTTTGCACCATTTGTCTTTGGAGGAATGGATGAAAATTTTCAATTCCAAAGTGTCCAACATTTTTGAAATAAGTTATGTTCTTATAATGAAGAAGCAATTCCCCAGGAACCAAAATAAAAAAAACGAGTAATACAAAAGATAGTGTAAGCTTAGAAATTGGCGTCAATTGAACATTGAATTTGAGTCGATTTGTTCTAAGAATAAGTCGACCAAGCTTTATGCATGGAAGAAAGAGTAGTGCTATAGCAACGAGTAGTTGGAAGTAGCTCCTTGAGTATTTACCAAGAATTACAGGTGTCTGTGACGTATGTAGAGCAAATCCTAAAAAAATTAGAATATACAAAATGACAAATAGAGTAAGAATTAACTTATTCATTG
>CAZPUU010000044.1:4360-7166 GCA_964589835.1 uncultured Gammaproteobacteria bacterium | reverse complement strand
GCAAAAAACAACGGCAGTATATATTTTGAAATTTGTATTTTCTTGTGGCTGTAGAAAGTTATTGCAAGACCAAGAAAAACAAGTGGTAGAAGAATAAGGGCGCTTATTTTTGTAGCTAAAGAAAATCCTGTAAAGACTCCGATCATCAGTAATATTCTGCGGGTGGGGGAGTTCATAAAAAGCATAATGCAAAGAAGGGTTATTGTCATAAAAAATGTGAGAATAGTGTCAACAGCAAAAAAATGCGAAAGTTGTATTGGAAATACGGAAGCGGCATAGAGAAAGGCGGCAAAGAGCCCGGTCTTTTTGGAAAACACGAGGGAGGCAATTGCAAAAACAACCAAAATGGTTCCTGTGTCGGCAAGTGCGGAGATAAGTCTCCCGATAATGTGTAGTCCACCATATGCAGAGAAACCCGGGTCGATAGGAGAAAATAGAACTCCGCTTAATTTCAAGAAATAGAGAGGAAAGTTGCCATAAGCAAAAAAGTGTGGGTTCAGAGGGCTTTGCGATGAAAAGAACTCTCCGAGGCTCGTTGGGAGTTTGAGTGGAGAGGCGTACATTATAATTGCCCGTTCATCCGGATGAAAATAGTAATTATCGTCCCAATTGATGTTAAAGGTTCTGAAATAAAATCCTGTTATTGTTACAAGAATTAGATATATATAGATCCTATATTTATTCTTAAATGCAATTATTTTTTTTCTATTCATGTTTGAAAATCCGTATTGTTGGTCTGTCAAAAACGTTTGCAGTCTGCTCGAAAGAAAAAGCAGGATCTCCTAAGTATAATATTTTGCAAAAAATGTCACACGGAGTAGAATACACCTCGGAAAATGGTAATTTATTTGACAGGAGTTGTTGGTAAAAAGCGTTTCCGGATGGAAAATTAAGTGGCTGAGAGATTCTGCTTTCATAAATTCTTTGGCTTGGGAGGATGATGTAATTCGTTGATTGTGTAAGGCTATGTAATTCCTCTTGTATCGCAGGATCAGCTTCTAAATCGTAAAAATTAAGTAGAGTGATTTTGGAAAAATATTGATTAAATGGAACGATTCCCATGTCATATACTTCTGCCAAAATAGTCGACGTGCTTGAGATGTGATTTTGAGCCCATGATGCAGCTTGAACCCTCGCATCGATTGCTAAAAGAACGGTTTTGAAATACGAAAAAGCATAAAGAAATGAAATGAGAAAGAGCAATATGGTAAATATGTGCGAAAGTTTTTTTATTTTCGGCCGATTTTTATTTGAGAGGAAAAATCCAATTGTTATTTCAATAAAGATATATAAAAAAGGGAGAGTTGGAATATAGTATCGTACCCATTTTACATAAAGAAATGCTTGGGAGAAAAAAGTTACGGAAAAAAATACAAGCAATATTAGCAGGATTTTACTTTTTGACTTGAATGCCATAAGTAATACCACCGGGATGCTTACAAGAGAAGCAATAAGCATAAAAGGATTAAGAATAAATGGGTAGACCTTTGCGAGTTGATAAAAAATAGGAGGGCTGCTAATGAACGTTTGGGTATAAAAAACCATTAACTTCCCGATGGCGACTGAGGTTTCATAGTCGATGCTATTGAAAAAACCTGCCTGGTCCAGCCAGTAATAAGAGCAGCTAAGATATGTGATAATCGCAGTTATGCTTATGAGAAGTATAATTTTTAACAATTCTTTTTCTATAAAAATAAATCTAAATTTTTTTACTTTGAAGAGCCTTTTTATTTGAAAAGAAAGAAGAAGAAAGATTGTTGGAGGCAGAAGAAATAACGAAGAAATTTTTGTCGATACAAGAATGCCAAGGATTCCTCCTAAATAAAGAATATATCTCGGTTCATTTGTTGCAGCGTATTTTATTAAAAGATATATGAGAAAGAATGTAAAAAATGTAAGCCACATTTCAAATGTCATGAAGTGGGTATATTGAATGAGTCCCACACTAAGAGATAGCAGTCCGGCACTTATAAGACCTCCCCTCTTTTTTGAAAGCGTCTGACCCACTAAATATGTAATGTAAACCAGCAGACACGAGAGGATAAGAGAAATGCATCGTCCGATTATGATCGCCTGCTCAAACCCAACTGTTTGAATAGCTACGCTTTCCTTTAGAATAAAGTTTTGAATGACATTAATTCCGGTCCCAACAAAATAAATCGCGTATATAGGGAGTGTTCCGTATGCAAAAAAATGAGGATTCATCCGCTCGGGGTAGGAGAGTTGACTGACCGAACTTGCTATATTTCTTTCATCGGGGTGGAAGAAATATGGGGTGCCCCAGGTAAGGTTGTAAAATCGAAAGAATATACCTGTGACTATTGCGACAGTTGCCAGGAGCGTTACTGCCTTCTCAGGAGAGAGTTTTTTTAATATTTTTTTTAGCTTCATAAGTAATAAAGTCTGCTGCCTTCTTACCTAATTCTACCGCATAATTGGTTCCTCTGTCCCAAGGATATACTTGCTGAATGTTTGCAAGAAACACATTTTTGAGTGGGGTTACCATGGGAGGTATTTTTTTTGAGTATTGTGGTGGAATGATGGGTTGCGCAAAAGGCGCTTTGAATAATTGATAAGCGATAAGTTGTGATTGATAGTCCGGATTGATCTTCCTAAGCCATGGATCATAAAGATTTAAAAGTTGCTTTGCAGTCATCGAAAAACGTGGATCTGTTGTTTCCATATAGTTTCCTATATATAAAAGATGCTCGTTGTTATAGTGTTTTTTGTTCATAAAGTTTGTGTGTTCGACTACGGCAAGTATTGGGGATGCAAGATCGCACATGCTGAGCCAATATGTTCCATC
>CAZPUU010000044.1:2910-4260 GCA_964589835.1 uncultured Gammaproteobacteria bacterium | reverse complement strand
GTGAGATGCGAATTCCAAAAAACCACCTTTAGGATACGCAAGATTTGTGGTACGTTTGTAAACTCTTGCCCAGAACCACGCAAGTGATACAACGGCTGAGTATCTCCCGAGTTTGTTAACCATCAAGGGTTCCCACAGTTTTTGATACGCGCTTTTTCCCATCGTTTTGACCAAATAGGGCTCAGCTAAGAAATTTTCAAGGAATTTCCAGAAAGGATTGTATCGAAGTATTCCTATGGAAAGACCGGTTCTTATACGACCTGCTATAGAAAGTTTTGGGAATTTAAGCAGTGTGAGAGGGGAGTCAAGTTGATGGATTTCAGAGTTAACAAACGATGATGTTTTTGGTCTTGTGATAACGACTTTGTGGTCAATTTCCCGAGCAAGCTCCAGTACGCTTTTATCGTTAGTAAACCAGTGATGGTAATGTTCTTCAAGTGTCCAATCCCACCCCTGTTCTTTGTAGCCGATGGCAAGACCCCCCGGTTTCTTATCCCTTTCAAAAATGGTCACGGTATGACCGTCTTTTTGTAAATAATATGCAGCAGAGAGTCCCGTGAACCCGGCTCCGATAATCCCAATTTTCATATTACGAATATATACTCTCAATAGCTTTATTTGCAACAACAAAACCTTAAAACGTAAGGAGGGGCTCTATTAGAGGGCAAAGAGAAGAACCATTCCTGCGACGATAAAAACAACCGACAGGCCGGTAAGCATTGCAGTATTGTCGTATCCTCCCGGTGGGCTGATTGTTGGAGTATTTGTCGGCGTCATATAAATTGTCGGCAAAGAAGTTGGCGTTGTAAGTGCTGCCGGAGTTGGGGTTGTTGTTGCAGTAGTTGTTGGTTGAGGAGTAGTCTGAACGCTTGTAGGCATCGCCGTTGGTTGGGTAGTTGGGGTTGGAGATGGGGCAGCTTTTGTCGGTGTCGCCGTTGGTTGCACTTTTGGAGTAGCAGATGGAGTCGCGCTTTCTGTAACCTGAGATCCTAACGGAAATACTGAAAATCTTGCAGATTTAGATGTCTTATTGTTATTTGCATCGGTAACGGTAATTGAAATTGAATGATCCCCTTGTGAAAGTCCGTTTGTTGGTTGATAAGTCCACGATCCATCTGCTCGTGTGAGAATCTGTTGGGCGGCAAATCCTGCGATAGTAACGGTAACACTGCTGTTCGGGAACGACGTTCCTGAAAATACCGGCCGCGAATCGATAAATTTTTCACCTTCGCGTGGACGCAGTATTGCAACGGTATCTCCTCCTTGCCCGGTAACCGTAAATGTCAGCTTAGATTCCGCTAATGGCATTTGTACTTCCGACTGGGGCAAGAATGAATACTTTTGTGTAAG
>CAZPUU010000044.1:0-2810 GCA_964589835.1 uncultured Gammaproteobacteria bacterium | reverse complement strand
GTTGAAAAGGTAGCCGTAAAAGAAGTGTCGGTAATGTTTGTAATTGTAAAATTCAAAGGTTGTGTATCCGGCGCTGCTTTGCCGACATAGAATATTCCACTCTGAATAAGTACTGTCGAAATACCGACGATTACAAGAAGAAAAAAAAGCGCAATTACTGTAGGAATCCGTTTGTTGAAGATGCCTTTATTCATATATTAGGGGGTCGTTATTCCGTTTGTGACCGAACTGCCACTTGCTGCCTTGGTAGGACTGATGGATATTGTTGGGGAGACACTAATAACAGATCCCGTTTGTTTTGAATCATCAGACACCACAGAACTTTTTTCATCGATAGAAACTGTTATCTGTTCTCTTTTTTTCAGACCTTCAAGTGTTTTTTTATCGAAATTCGAATCAATAGGAATTATTTTTTGTTGTGTTGTTTTTGGGAGGGATGATAGCGTGAAGTTGTGATAAACATTCAAACCGACGATTACAATAACAACAAAGGTGCTGAATCCTGTTAAGAGTAGTAAGTTTTTTAGCATATATTGGTCAAAGGTTTAACTATCACTGTTTATAGAAGAACGCCCGGCCGGTTATATTGGCCGAAAAAATACTTTCCCCTTGCTTGCCGGTCGTAAGTCTTTCGATTCCAACAATCCTTCCCATGTTGATTAGGTCACCCAAAAATAAATTTACATCCTCCTCGTTTCCGCTTACTCCTACGGAAAAAGTAAAAGAAAAGAGAGGGCTATTGGGTTGTCGTGCCGGATAAAGTTCCATAAGTCCGGTATCCAATTTTTGCACAGTCAGGTTATTCTTGTTAGATAAATATTCTAATTGTCTTGTCAGTTCGGCTACTTTGGGACTTTGAGGGATGGAATTATCGATAAGCGCAAGTTCCGGTTGTATGTCGATGTATTGAGCGCTCAGCGATTTAAGAGCTGCATTTTTATCTTGTAATTGTTTTAATGCTTTTGTATCTTCCTCGTATTGCTTATTTAATTGGGAAATGGTTGTAATTGTAGGTCCGATGGCAAAAAGTCCAAAAAAGGAAAGAGCAACAAGAGAAAAAATCACATAAATGTAGGCAGTTGTTTGTTGTTTGTTGCTGCCGGCATTAAGAAATGCATTCGATTTTTCTATTAGTGCCTTTAATTCGGCCTTGATGAGGTCTTTATTTTTTTGCATTTTGCTGGTTTGTTGGAGCCATATCTTTTATATCAATTCTCGCTTTGAATCGCACTCCCTCGTCTGATGTAGCGACTTCCTCAATAGAAATCGAAGCAACAGAGGGGAAATTTTTAAGGTTTTCCAGAAATCCGGTTAAGGTGACAAGAGAAAAAGTGCCTCCTTCTACAATGATGCTTTGTTTATTAATTGAGAGGTTTGCAGAAAAGAATGCCCCCGATGAAATTGCGTTTAATATTTCATTCATGATTTGAACTTTTGTTGCAGTTTCTTCGTTGGTATTTTTAATATTTTTTAGCCTGTCATGAATGCTTTTATACGTTTTTTCGTCTGCAGCCTGAGCTTGAATATATATTTCCTGAACTTTTATTTGGTCGTGGAGGTCGACAATTTTCCGGTCAATAATAAATCTGTACCCAAGAGCAACGAGTGCGATGAGTTCAATTAGTACAATTATTGCTCTGCCGGCGTCAATGGTCCACCCATATACGACTTTACCAAGAGTTTGTTTTCCTCTTGAGCTTAGATTGATGTTGAGTTTTGGGGAATTTTTTTTTGCCATATACTACCCAGTGTAAGGTTTTTGTATATGATTGTCAAAGCGATTGAGGAGAAAATTGAAGCTAAACTAATTATTTAGCTGTCTTTTTTGCAGGTGTCTTTTTTGCAGCCTTCGGTTTTTTAACGGTTGGGGAGGTTTTTACTACTTTTTTGCAGCCTCCGGTTTTGCGATCTTTGAAAGAGAAGCCTTGAGTCTTGCCGCTTTGTTTGTGTGAATAATATTTTTCTTTGCTGCCTTATCGACTACGGAAATAGCTTTTGCTACCGATTTGCCGGTTTTCGATTTTTTTGCGTTACGGACAGAAGATTTAAGCATATCTCTTAACCCATCATTCTGTTTTTCCCGCACTTTATCCTGGCGAAGTTTTTTTATTGCTGACTTGATAACTGGCATAATTTATTGTTTCTCTACGTATTGTAAAAGGAACTTCGTTATTCTAACATGGATAATGACCAAATTCAAGAAAAGAAGCCTCAAAAATTATTATCCTGTCAGAGCACTATAAATTGTACTAGATGGTAAAAAATATTGTTAAGAAGGGAATTCAGGCATTGACTTTAAAGCAGTCAAATATTTTTACGGCTGCATTTTTTATAGTTGCTACAACCATTTTCGGACAAATACTAGGAATTCTTAAGTATCGACTGCTTGTCGCGATCTTTGGTGCGTCAAGCGATTTGGGTGTATTTCTCGCCGCTTTTCGGGTGCCGGATTTCTTATTCCAGATCTTTATTACCGGTGCTCTTTCTACTTCGTTTATACCTCTATTCTCGGAATTTTTATCACAAAATAAAAAAGATGAAGCAAATAAATTCACTTCAGCGATTTTAACGTATGGTGTTCTGATATTTCTTGCAATCTCGGTTGTTATTGTCGCGTTTGCATACCCCTTGTCCAAAATGATTGCCCCAGGATTTTCTGAAAATGAATTGAGGCTTATGGCAAACCTTATGGTGATAATTCAAATTTCACAGGTATTTTTTGTAGTAGGTACAGTTTTTTCGGGAATGCTGCAGTCATATCAGCACTTTTTAGTGCCGGGCATTGCTTCGGCTCTTTACAATTTAGGAAT
>CAZPUU010000043.1:0-7763 GCA_964589835.1 uncultured Gammaproteobacteria bacterium | reverse complement strand
GGCCACAAAAAACCTTTCTGCTGTTTTTTTCGCATACTACTATTAAAAACTTTTGCATGCCAATTCTCAAGTCACAGCATCAATTGACACAGTATTCATTTTTTGCCACACTTAAAAGCATGATGGATGAAATTGTTGCCAAATACGGGTGGCAAAAAGTGGGAGCGGTACTTGTGGGAATTTCTGTCTTATTGCTGGTGTTTGTCATTGTTTCATTTGCAGATATCGATAAAAAAGCAAATGAAGAGCAGAAGAAAAAAAGCGCCAATAACGAATTGGCTCAAACTTCGGTAAGAAAAATTAATCCATTTGCTCAAAGCGGTGAAGGGCTCAAGACGTTGTCAAACCAGTATTTTCTTGTTTTGTATCCTGAAAATTTTGAAATAGAAGAGTACGTTGACAATTCTAATTCACTTGCATCGGTAAAAATGATTGACAAAAAAAGTAATGCGAAGGTGGAAGTTGTTGCTCTAAATTCAGGAAGTAACATTGAGCAAATGAGCAAGGTTTACGAAACAATGGGACTTCAGAAGAAAGAGCTCAGGCACTTTTTAGGGAACGCTACAGAGTACAGTGGCACTGTTGGAAGTTCGGATCTGCATCAGAAGGTTGTTTTTCTTTCTAAAGGCAATATAAATATCCGATTTATCGGAACATATGCTGGTGATCAGGCCGATAGTTTGCTTGATCAGATATTCTCAGATATTGTATTGAGTTTGAGGTAGCAACCTACTTTTGAGAAGCGGTGATTCTAAGATTTGTTGTTGCCGGCTGGTAAGAATCAAAAGATCCGCTCGTTGTGAATCGGACATCATAAAATTCAATTGGAGTAAAAGATAATATTTTTGATGTACTCAGCGTAATCTCAGCCAGGCGGGCTTTTCCTTTCTGCGCAAGACTCCCTTTTTTAAGCTGGAATTTCATTGTGGCAACCCCTTTTTTAGGATCGACAGTATTTTCTACGAGGTCTAGCGATTGGCTAAGTGCCGAAGATTTATCCATAAAACGGCTAATGTTGAATTCACTTATTGCCGGGGTTTCGTACACGACCTTAAATTCAACCGTATTTACTGGTGCGTCCTGTGCATCAAAATCCACATAAAAGGTTCGGGTTGCCGAATTATTAGGAAGGGTAGCTGCGGAAGGATTAATTGCGATTGAGCCCTTTTGCTCAACTTGTTGTTCTTTCTGGGATTGTTGTGTAGTAGGTGGGGAAGGTTTTTTCAATGTCAAGGTAAGACTGAGTAGAATAAGGATGACAATTGCCGATGCGATCGCTCCTATGATGACCAATTGTTTTTTTCTATCGCCAATAGGTTGTGGGGTAATTTCTTCTTGTTCGAGTTTGTTTTCTTCCGGCAGATTTTGCTCCATATAAAAATTGTACTACTAATTAAGTTATCACATTTATAGACATTTGTAATAGTGCGAATTGACATCGGCAGGGTTGCAGTTTGCAGCGTCTGCAGCGTCCCCCTGCCATTGCCAAGATCCTTGGTAGCCACTCGAGTTATAGCAAAGGTCTGTCGGTGTCGATGCTGTCCAGCATTTGGGAGCAGTGGGCGCATGAGTAGGCGCAGTAGTTGGTGCGGTTGTTGCAGTTGGGGAAGATGCTCCACTTCCTTTACACATGCATCCCGTTTTTGAATTTGGTTCTTTTTGACAAGTAAGGGCTCCTGCACAACCACCGTAGTTAGTGGCTGGGCATTCATACCCTGTAGTTGGAGCGCTCGGGTTTGCCGGAGCACATCCTGTTGTTGCAGGATTGGGGGTAGCTGTTGGAATGCTTGCGTTGCAGGCAGCTAAGTTTGCTTTGCAGGTTCCATCAGAACATGCAAATCTCCTGCTATTAGGACAGCATCGGGCTGTTCCATCATAAGAAGTAGTAAAGCATCCCCAATTTGTATATGCGGGTCCACCTGCACTTCCACAATATCCGGTACCCGGGCAAGAGCAGGTTTCAACGGGATTTCCGGGCTGGCAAGTTGTGCTTCCCCCCGTACATGCAGCTTCCGTTGGGGTAGTATCAGTTTTTGCAGGACAGTATTTTCCTGTTGAGTAGTTGACACAATGTTTTAGCGACCCCGTCCAGTCTGTTACGCAATCAAGTCCTGCTGAGCAAGTGTCGGTGGTTGGATTGCATGCACACTTATTCTCGAGCTTTGATTTGTCGGAACATGATCCTGTTCCACCCCCACCGGATGTTGTGGGAGAGGGAGATGTTGCAGCCCCTGTTGTAGGTGTAGTTGTCGTTCCTCCTGTGGATTTGGTACAGCAGAACGGTTTTCTGGGATCAAAGTCTGTACATGCTGCATTTCCTTCAGTTTTTGCCTTTGGAAAACTTGCAGTGTCTGAGCAGTTGGAATATTGAGCACAGGCATGGTTTCCATCACTTGGACAGAGAAGCAATGGACTCATGGTGGGAGTGGGGGTTCCTGCTCCTGTTTTTAAGTTCCATGGTGCTTTGGTACAAATATCAGATTCTTGTATCTCAATTGTTGCATCTCCTTTGGAGCATTTGTATACATCGGAGTAGGGTCCTTTATATTCTCCCTTCAGAGCTTTTGCATAGTCATACTTTTCTCCACCGCATCGTGGTTCAAGATATTTTTCAAAGTCTCCCTGATCTTTACCTTCTTTGTTTTCCTTACAAACATTTTTAATTCCTCCTGAAGAGTCAACAGTGCATTCATAGCAGTAGGTGTTTCCACTTGCTGCCTGGCAGGATGAATCAAACGCTTTACTTTTATCGGTGTAGGTACATTTTTGTCCTGCAAGCTCTGCTTTTGAGGCGGTACCACAGAGGAAGTTTTTACGGTCGTTTTCGTTATGACATTGGGGAAGAGGGGTGGGGGAAGGTTTGGATGGGTCAACTGTTGGAGTTGATGCACCGGGTGTGGTTGTTCCGGCGCCAACAGATGGGGTTGGAGAGGCTCCGGATTTACATGGGTCACCAGTGTTATTAATGTAAGAACCGTTCTTGCTCGAGGGACAGGTATTCCCATTGCAAGTATAAATATCCCACTGAACGTCCTTATTTTTGGTAAACCCTACGGCTGAGGCACTCCCATCTTTTCCGAGTATTGTTTGAATTTCAGTATTAGGTTTTCCTTCTTCTTTAACAAAATACCGTATTTCATGTCGAGTAGCTTTTGGATCAGATGAAGGAATGTAGTGGAATGTTATTTTTATTTCGTTATTTTCGCATGCAACATCAATAGGCTTACTCGCACCGTCTGACGGGATTGGAGCATCCGGGCCGCTTGCTAAAACTCCAAACTTTTTGCGGATAAGTGTTTTTGAGACCTCGTTGAAATATGGGCTTAAATCACCCATAATGCTTGATTGGCTCGATCGATACCAGTTATTGTATGTACATTGTTTAAAATATGAATCACTAGCGATTAACCCATTCCACTCGAGATTGGGTGGGACACCAGCAAAGCAATTCGAGTTCCTGGCCGAATTCGAAGGACCGTCTGTACCATACGAATATTCGTCGGCCAGATTGAAAAGAGAATGTCCAAGTTCGTGCACGGCTACAAGATAGCTGAGCGGATGACTCGTTATTGCCGAAATACCATCGCTTGCACATCCTCCCCAAACAGGATCATTTAAAACCACAATTTTGCCTTGCGGAGAATAACCTGCATTTGTAATTACACTGTTGACCTTTGTATTGTTGCAAACGGCGCAACGTTCCTGTCCCGGTAGATCACCCGGGGCGGCTTCTCTTCTGCATTCCATATTCTCCTGTGTCTCAACGGGTACGAAATTAAAATATGAGGCAAATTCATCAACCGGTCTGTAAGACAATACGGTATTTTTAATATCGGTTACTATTTGCCTGAACTTAGGCATTTCAGATCCGGTAAAACCAGAGCTTACTACAGTAATGGTGATTTGATCACCTGCGGATGTAAGGGATGGGGAATATGGAGTTGATGTAATATTGTTACTAAAATCTTTTGGAATGCTTTCCTCTTCAACCAAACTATTGTCGGAATTTTTCACAAGTTGAATTTTTGTTGCACCATTGGTGTATGGCAGGACTTGAGTCGTTTGGTTAATATTAATCTCATGTGTAGTAGCAGTCTTGTCAAATAGCTTATTGTCGCTATATGAAGCCGCTGGAATATCAAAATTATAGAAATCTAATGCTTTATTATTGTTGTCAAGCAATACAATTTTATACTCGCTATACAAAGCTGAAGTTCGTTTTGCCTGATCTACACTAATCTGGGATTTTGCAATTTTCTTTTGCACGTCTGATATGTTGACGGGATTCGATTGCTTTTTGTCTATGTTTAGATTTACAACGATCATTGAATTGGAAAAATTGCCTTCTTGCTGATTCTGAGACGAATTCCGTGATCCCGGGTTTTGGGTTTTTTTGCCTATAAAAAAGTATGCAACAAAGGATAACAAAATTATCACGAAAAAAATTCCACAGACAAAGATGAACTTTAAATTACGTTGTATAAGCATACGATTAGTCGTGTTTCTACGTTTGTTTCATTGATTGCTTTGGTAAAGAAGACATCGCTTAGTTATGGATTTAGTTGTTGCACAAAGGTATCGTACTGCAATTGCCGTATGGACCTCCCCGGTCATTTTGCAACACCTTACAGGTGTATGTATCTCCAAATGCTGTTCTACATTTCGGATTTGTTTTGCAGCATCTTGAAGAATTATCTGCGGCTTTTGCATCTGTACAATTTCTGTCTTGGGATGATTCTGCAAGCCCATTCATGTCAGTTCCAACGGCATTTTTACAGGCTACTGCAGTGTCAGTTGTGCTTGCAGCAGTTGTCGGAGTTGCAGCAGCCCCCCCTGCTGGAGTACCCCCCGTACATGCAGCTTCCGTTGGGGTAGTATCAGTTTTTGCAGGACAGTATTTTCCTGTTGAGTAGTTGACACAATGTTTTAGCGACCCCGTCCAGTCTGTTACGCAATCAAGTCCTGCTGAGCAAGTGTCGGTGGTTGGATTGCATGCACACTTATTCTCGAGCTTTGATTTGTCGGAACATGATCCTGTTCCACCCCCACCGGATGTTGTGGGAGAGGGAGATGTTGCAGCCCCTGTTGTAGGTGTAGTTGTCGTTCCTCCTGTGGATTTGGTACAGCAGAACGGTTTTCTGGGATCAAAGTCTGTACATGCTGCATTTCCTTCAGTTTTTGCCTTTGGAAAACTTGCAGTGTCTGAGCAGTTGGAATATTGAGCACAGGCATGGTTTCCATCACTTGGACAGAGAAGCAATGGACTCATGGTGGGAGTGGGGGTTCCTGCTCCTGTTTTTAAGTTCCATGGTGCTTTGGTACAAATATCAGATTCTTGTATCTCAATTGTTGCATCTCCTTTGGAGCATTTGTATACATCGGAATAGGGCCCTTTATATTCTCCCTTCAGAGCTTTTGCATACTCATATTTTTCTCCACCGCACCGTGGTTCAAGATACTTTTCAAAGTCTCCCTGATCTTTACCTTCTTTGTTTTCTTTACAAACATTTTTAATTCCTCCCCCGGAATCAACAGAGCATTCGTAGCAGTAGGTATTTCCACTTACGGCTTTACAGGAATCATCGAAAGCTTTGCTCTTGTCTGTGTAGCTACATTTTTGTCCTGCAAGCTCTGCTTTTGAGGCGGTACCACAGAGGTAGTTTTTACGATCGTTTTTTTCATCGTGACATTGTGGCATAGGCGTTGGGGTAGGGCCTGATGGAGTGGGGCTGGCTTTACCGGTGTCTGTGCCGCCCTTTGCATCTAAGCATTTAACGAAGTAATAATTGTTATCGTTGTGTAGCTTTCTGCAATAATCATCGTCTTCTCTTGACGTACCACTGAAATTTCCTGAGCAGGAGTTTATAGTGCCTGGTTTTGAGTGAGAATAGTCGGAATAGGCACAATAACCGTCGTATTTGGGAATATATCCTGTGCCGTTTTCAACAGCATAACAAGCACTACAGCCAGTTTTATTTCTCAGTTGTTCATTTGCAAGAGCAGATTTTGCAAAAAGTTCTGTGAAATTCACCTTACCTGTTACAGGTGAGGAAGGGCAAGAAAAATCTGTATATTTTTTACCATTATATACAACAATGTCACTCGCTTTGCAGGTGAAGTTGGTAGGAAGATCACTTATCGCCTCACCGTTCATCACTTTTCCGTTGCATTTTATGCAGCCACCTTCCTTTGTAAGAGTGCATTCAAGATATGGAGCACTTCGGTATTTGGCATTATTTGCTTTATCTATTACGAAAAAACGGTTGGTGGAATAGTAATCATCATATGGATTTGGACTTTTCATGTCATCTGGTTGAAGGGTAAACTCAAGCTCAGAACTGTCACAGAAGGGATTTTTTAGTCGACCTAGATAATACGTTTCTTTACATGTATATGAATTTAAATCACAATCTATGTATCTTGACCAATCACTGGAAGTTTGCCAAATGCAGGTATTATCCCTATAGCATTGTCCTCCGACTGCTGTACTTCGTGACTTGACGCATTTTCTTTGAGTTTTATCAAATACAAAATCGTCATAGCAAAGGTAAGGAGATTGTGATGTTTTGTCAAACTTCCCTACATTATAATTATATGGATAGCCTGTTGATTCACACTTTTTATCATTGAAATCTGCGTAGCATGTATAGCCAATATCTGCATGAAAACCATTGCAACTATCGATGCTTAGTGCATTGCACATTTCCTCAGACGTTGTACCCTTAGTGCAATAATCTAAACCTTCACATTTCATGTCTGCATAGCAGCCAACAGATTTTTCAGTATTGCACCATTTTGGTGTTTGTCCGAGCCGGGGTTTACAGCTAGAACCTTCGCTGCTTCCGTATCCCAAATACAAAAAGCAATTTTCATTTGTCTTGCAGGTATTGTTATTTAACTTTTTGCATAGCTCTTCGCAGTCGCTTCCCTTTCCATTCTCACAAGCAAATAAATTATTGGGTAGGATAAAGGAGGCTACAAAGAATATAAGTGAAAAAAAAGCAAAGACAGAGAAAAAATAGTAGAGTATGCTAATATTTGATTTTTGCAATAATTTCATAGATTAAGGATAGTACACTGTAAATATTGATACAAGTGTTATTTGCAGCCGGTGGGGTCTTGAATTACCGAGAATTTCAAAGTCCCTCCGGTAAATGTATCACCACTTTTTGTTCCTCCCTCATAAATTTCAACTTTCCATTTATTTGTATTGTATTTCCTCTCATTCGGAACGACGTACGAATACGCTTGCTTTGAAGGCGTGAATTCCTTAAAGGCTGTTGCAAGAAATGTACCGGAGGTTATCTCAATATTTACTGCAATGTATCCGGAAGATAGGCCTTCTCCTATGATTTCCATAAGCATCCCGGCAGGATTCGTCTGGCAACCTCTTTTTGATGTCGTGATTTTCCAATCAGTTACCGCCGAGGAGGAACTCGTAGGCGCAGGAGTCACCGCCGAAGGATCATAGGTAGGAGTAGGGATGTCGGGGGAGGCAATATTTCCGGTAAAAAGTGAAGCGCCTCCGCCTGAAAGCATGATGGCAAAGGTAAGGATGATAACAAATATAATAATATAGGTAGATGACATGCCCCGTTGGGAGCCAAAAAATCGCGAAAGCAGTTTGGAAATGGAGAAATCCGACATAAATTCAGTATAGAATATTTTGCTTGGTACTTGCTACCTGCTTATGGGGTTGGAGTAAGCTCTTCGTTGCAAATTTTGTTGCTTATTTGTGTGAGAAGTCTTTTAGTGTCATCGGC
>CAZPUU010000042.1:0-7902 GCA_964589835.1 uncultured Gammaproteobacteria bacterium | reverse complement strand
ATTTGCATTGCAATCCATGACGAATTCCGCTTGAAAAATTTTGAAAACCAAAGTGTGTGCTCCGGATTTTTATGGTGAACAGCAAATTGCTCCATGAACCAATACATTTGCTCGCCAATACTCCTGATAGTCCAAAAGACACTTATTGCCAATAAAAACAAAACAAAATCGTGAAAAAATAGTGTAACTGCCGAAACCAAAATAAAGAAAATACCAAATATAACCGCATCAACATACACAAATGCCCCGATAAAATGGAATTTTTTGCAAATTCCGTATGGATTATTTTTCCCTACAACTTGCCTTAAGCCTTCTGAGAGGGCTACCAGCGAGTAAAGTCCCCAAATAATCTGTATTACAGTCCCCAAGCTACTCATCCTTCACACTATATCAGAGTTAAAACAATATGCAAAAATGTTAGCCACCTTACTGAATTATTATTTTTTGAGAGTAGAATCAATTTAGATAGGAGGTGAAAAGAAATGACTCAACAAGAAAACTCAGGCGAATTTCTTTATGCAAATTCGGCAGAAAGACTCGGCAGTGGTATTACACAGGAGTTGTGGAAAGAAGAAGTGAGAATGGATGCTATACAGATTCCACGGCATAATCATCACTGGGTTTCGGAAAGCAGATTTTACTACAGTCGTTAACTCTCCCTCTCTCCCTCAATGAAATTATTTTTTGGTTTTGACTATTTTTTTATTATTCTTGGAGGCACTTATTGCAGTTTTTTGTCCAATGGCAAAATGGGAAAGAAATAGTATTCCTCCAATAACTCCCAATCCAATGCTTGTCACAATCTGGTAATTCTTAAGTTGCACGATAAAAAATTCAGTGAGTTGTTTTCCTACCGGAACTATGATGCTAAGGGGAAATGACTGGCCAGTTCCTATCATTGCAATAAGGATGGTAACAATCAAACCACTTGCCATAGTCAAAACAAAACCATGCAATCCCGCGATTACAAAAGTAAGCCCCAGCCATGTCATTCTCCCTCTTAAAGTCGGGGTTTTAAACCATACAATAAGCAACGCTCCGAGCATGAGAATTACAGTAATAGGAAATACTATCATTACTCCCTGACGAAAATCTTTTATGATTTTTAGATGTTTATCAAGAGGAAAAGTAAAATCACTATTCAAGAATTCTTCCATCGAGTCATTTTGGGACAAATTCATATCCACTTCTTGACCTTGTTCTTTCGCAAGTTCTGCCTGTTCCTTCATTTCCTTTGACATGTTAGTCAACTCGACGAATAATTCGGGATTGTCTTCAAGAAGTGATGTTTTTATGTCCTTAAATGAAACGACCGGAATTTCTTTCCCTCCCGCAATCCATTTCCCACTATCATCGATTGCTCCCTCAACTTTTGCTTGTATATATTCGGGATTTCCGTATTCGGTGAGTATTTTTGTAAATATCTCGCCTTGTGGATCTGTGGAAGACTCATCGGAAGACATACCGGCGGAAATATTCTCTAAGAGAGTTTCGTAAACATTGGCTCCTGCCAATGAGTCCTTAATTCCTTTTGAAGTAATCCCTCCGAATAAAATTGTTGAATACAAAACCACCAATGGAGTTGCCAGGATAAAAAAGAGGGCGGCAAGAATTCTCATTTTTTACTATTTAAATATGTTCTTAACAAATCGTAGTATTGAGCCGACCAAGCTATTATCACTTTCGGTTTTCACGCCTTGAACATCCTCAGTCCCAACCTCATTTGAACTGCTATCTTCCTCATTTGTATCTGCAGAATCCATAGCATCAAATCCGCTATCCACGCTTTCATCTTCTTGGTTTCTTTCATCAATGACAGATTCGTCCTCAACTTCCGGTGTTGGTGTAAATTCTATTTCCATATGAGGACTTTCATCAGGCTCCTCATAGTCAGAACGGTGCAATCTCCCTATCTCTTCGGCTGCCTGATCAACATCATCCTGTGCTTTCTGGATATCCGACGCTGCTTGTCCTCCTTCGAGATACTCACAGTTTTTAGCCATTTCACCGGTGTACAGTTCAGGTGCCATTTCCCTCAGTTGTCCACAAATCTCCGGCGCAAGCTCAAGAATTTCTCTACCTTGATCGGATTTTTCCTTTGCCCAATCTTTTAAGGTTTGCTCGTCCAAAGAATTAATACCAATAAGTTGAAGCATTGGCTCTGCCAGAACCCCCCAATCAATTCCTTGTATTATATCCTCCGGATTTTCTTCATTTGGAGTAGGTGTAGGCGTTGGCTGCGATTCTTTTTTTTGGGCTTCTTTAATTTTCTCTCGAATTTCGTTCCGATACGCCATATCCTTCCCCTCCAAAGCAGCTGCGCCAAGCGCAAACTCCAACTCTTTTGCCGTTGGATTCGCACTATTGAGTATTTCTTCAGAACTTCTCTTAGACATTTGCTGCAATCTGTCCAATCCTTGCTTCGATTGATTTTCAAGTCCAAAAGCCTGTGCTTTCTGAGTCGCTTTTGCAACATCCAACATGTTAGAATTCGGATCATTTAACACTCGATCGACTTCGTTTTTCGCTGCCTCAGTGATCCTCTGATCAAGTTGGTCACCGACATCCCCATCCTGACCGGTAACTTGTGCGTCCTGAAGGGCTTTTACAAGATCTTCAAGCGTGGCATTCGGATCATTGAGAGTTTCCTGAACCTTATCTTTGACTGCCTTGTTCAATTTTTGCTCCAGAGCATTTGATAGTTCGTCAAGCCCGAACATCTGGGTTTTGGCCATCATTTTTAGTATTTCAGATACCGACGCTCCCGGATTTCCCAATACATCCCGCGCTTGGTCAGCAACTTTGGCTTTTGCGGCATCGAGACACTTCTCTCCGGCATCGTCATGACCGGTGGCTTGTGCGGTTTGTGCAGCAATTACGTATTCTTCAATCGATAATGTTCGGTCTTTGCAGCGTATCTCAAAATACTGCGCAGTTATATCTGCTGCGTACGCCTGAGGAAAAAAGCGGGATGCCACCAGCTTTTTCTGAAGAAGTACTGCAGGCATCATTTCATAAAAAGAAATATTTTTTAACCCGAGAATTTTATCTGCAACCGCTTTTATTCTAGCCTTCTCTTCAGAACTTAGATTCTGATTATTAAAAACAAGGACGCTGCCGGCTTCAAGCACGTTAAGGGAATTGAGATCTTTTTCCTGAAAAACACTGCGTGCGTTTGCAATCTGAGAATCATCAAAAACAAATTTATAGGTTCCACCACTCAATATTCTTGCTGTAAGTATTTTATTTGTTTCAGATCCTCTTGCAATGAGTGTAGGATTTTTTTTGCTGCCAATAAGTTGCACTACCTGTGTCTTGCCCGTGCTTCTAACCGCACCTCCAACGACTTTAGGTGCATCAGTGGTAATACCTGTCCTTGACAGATCAAAAACAAGACTTACGGGCATTCTAAAAGCAACGGTGGAGGGAGCTATCTTCACCTGCAAATTATTATTTGCATCTTTATAGGGAGTGATACTTATGTTTTGCTGTTTTTCAACGCTTCCCTTTGGAATTTCAAGGCTGATAACTGCTTTGTTGTCAGTAAATACCTGAATAAATGCGTCCTTCGCTGGACTAACTACTACACTTCTGGAACGCAAATTGTCAGCCGTTGCAGTGACCTTCACCTGTAAATTTTTATTTGCATCGATGGCTTTTTTACCTGTGATCATTTTGTAACCAATAGCAATTCCGGTAATCATTAAAATAACTGCAACAGTAATTCCGATGATCAAAATTGTTTTACGGTTGTTCTTCGCAGTTTTTTTCGGCACCTCGTGAGAGACCTGTGTTTTTGGCTCCTCTTTTACAGCAGCGTTTTCTTGCATATTAAAAGTAAAGCAAGCCGTGAAAAGTTAGTCAATGAGCAATTATCAAATTAGGGTAAGAGAACGAATTATCGAGAAGGGATAAGAGAAAACCGAAAATTAGAATCTGAAATGAGCAAAAGCCTTATTGGCTTCCGCCATGCGGTGAACGGTATCGCGTTTTTTAATAGCCTCTCCCTCATTATTAATAGCGGCAATGATTTCAGCAGCTAATTTCTGAGAGAAAGTTTTGAACTCGGTATTTGGTTTCTTTCTTGTTGCCTCAAGAAGCCATCTGATAGAAAGTGAAATTTTTCTTGGTCCACGTACTTCCATTGGAACTTGATAAGCTGCACCACCGACTCTTTTTGGTCGTACTTCCTGCTTTGGAGCAATTGTATCGAGTGCTTTTTCAAAGGTTGGAAGAGGATCCATTCCTTTTTCTTTGAGAATATCAAAAGCATTGTATACATTTTTCTGGGCAATTGTCTTTTTCCCGTCTTCCATAACGTTGTTAATAAATTTAGAGAGAAGAACGCTTCCGTAAAGCGGATCTGGAGTTAACTTTCTTTTTTCAACTGTCTTATGTCCTCTAGGCATAGTACTATGCGGCTGCTTGGCCGCCTCCTTTCTTTGCTCCGTACTTACTTCGTGAAGTTTTTCGTCCCTGAACACCTGCAAGGTCAAATTTACCTCTTACTAAATGGTATTTAACACCCGGTAAATCTTTTACTCTTCCACCACGGACAAGCACAATCCCGTGCTCGGCCAAATTATGCCCGATTCCCTGAATATATGCAGTTACTTCTTCTCTGTTTGACAATTTTACCCTTGCTACTTTTCGAAGAGCTGAATTTGGTTTTTTTGGAGTCATTGTTCGGACGAGGGTAACAACCCCTCTTTTTTGAGGAGACGGATTTTCACTATACGCTCTATTTTTAGCATTAAAAATAGTACGCAATCCTGTTGCTTTTATCTTTTTTCCTTTTTTTGCCCGCCCTTTTTTGACGAGCTGATTCAGTGTTGGCATAATAAATTGATGCTAATTAGTATGAGCCTGATTATACACTTTCCTCGGCCTCATTTCCAGCCTCAGTGGAGCTAGATTCCTCAGAAAGTTCTTCATCGCCTGAGGGTTCTACGACAGGAGCAGATTCTGCAGTATCCTCAATAGATGACTCTGTCGCAACGGGTGAGCTTTCAGCCTCACTCATTATTTCTCCATCGACTTTTACCTCAGCTACTTCTTCAATTGGTGCTACATAGTTATCCATCAAATGTTCCCTTACCGGGATCAGTCTTCCTACAATAACATTTTCCTTAAGTCCGATCAGATCATCTACTTTTCCTTCGAGTGAAGCATCAGTCAGAACTTGAGTTGTCTCCTGGAATGAAGCTGCCGACAACCATGAATCGGTAACAAGAGCCGCCTTGGTTACTCCGAGCATGGTTTCCCGAGCTGTTGCCGGTTCTCCGCCTTCTGAAATAACTGCTGCATTTTCATCTTCAAATCTCAATTTTGAGATAAGATCTCCCGGAAGAAGTGATGTGTCCCCGGCGGTCTCGATCATAACCTTATCAGACATCTTTCTAACGATTGTTTCAAAATGCTTGTAGTGGATCGAAATACCCTGTGATTCGTATACATATTGGATCTGGTTGATGAGATATTGCTGTGCTCTCTCCAATCCCCCAACTTTTAACACATCTTTTGGATCAAGATGCCCTTCGCATAGTTGTGTACCGGCAACAACTGACTCTCCGTCTGAGATCAGTAGACTTGATGCCAAAGGAACAAAATACTCACGCTCTTCAACAGGCTTTACCTTTGTATTAAGGATCTTAACAACGTATCCATCTTCAACTTTTTCAACGCTGGCTTTACCCGTAATCTCGGCAACAGGTGCAAGATTTTTTGGACGTCTCACTTCAAAAAGTTCTTCAACCCTCGGCAAACCCTGAGTAACGTCAGACATAACAACTCCTCCAAAATGCTTAACACGCATCGTCAGCTGGGTTCCTGGCTCTCCGATTGATTGCGCCGCAATAACTCCGACCGGTGTGCCTAAGTCGGCTCTCCTGTAGGATGAAAGATCCCATCCGTAACAAGCTGCACACATTCCGTATTTAAGTCTGCAGTAGATAGGAGTTCTAACGTCTGCAGTAAGAACCGAGTCATCTTTCAGAATTTCATTTAACTTCTCATGATCAATATCATCACCCTTCTTAACGTATACTTTTTTCTCTTTCTTTGAAGTTATATCTTTCAACGCAACTCTTCCGAGCAACATATTTACAAGTGGTGTAAGATTTTCCTTATCCTCCAAAGATACGTGATATCCCATGGTTGTTCCACAATCAGCCTCACGGATTATAACGTCGTGAGTAACATCAACAAGTCTTCTGGTAAGGTATCCTGCATCAGCAGTCTTAAGAGCTGAGTCGGTCAAACCTTTTCTTGATCCACGAGCCGAATTTACGTATTCAAAAATTGAGAGACCTTCTCTAAAGTTTGACTTAATAGGAAGCTCAACAATGCGTCCCAGAGGATCATAAATAAGACCCCTCATAGCTGCAAGTTGCTTGATCTGATCTTTTCCGGCACGGGCTCCTCCCGAATCGGCAATGATTCTTACAATATCATTCTTTGCAAAGAGATCCCATGTAAGATTTGCCATCTTCTCTGTAAGATCAAGCCATACGTGATTCATAAGCCTTTTCTGCTCTGAAAGAGTAATAAGACCCTGTTGATATTCCTCTTCGATCTTTTGGATTTGTTTTTCAGCGTCATCAAGCAATGATTTTTTGTTTGAGAGCATCTTCAAATCAAAGGTTGATACAGAAATTCCGGAAATAGTTGCAGCATAGAATCCGATTTCCTTGATTTTGTCGATGAGGTTTGCAACTTCGATCTCAGAAATTTCAACCATTGCCTTTGTGATTATCTCTCTTATTGTTGATGCCTTAATTTCTTCATTAATAAATCTCATTTTTAACGGAAGAGCTTCATTGAACATAATGCGTCCCAATGTAGTTTCCAAAACTTTGCCATCAAAACGGATCATAATAGGCTCTCTGAGAGTAATCTGCTTTAGAGAAAGCGAAAGATATGCCTCAGCCGGGTCAGCAAACATTGGGAGTGATTCTTTTCTTTTAGACTCATCAACACTCGTCAAGTAAAAAGTCCCAAGTGCCATTTCTTTATTTGGAAGAGTAATTGGATTTCCATCAGCAGGCTTTAACAAATTTGATGCAGGCATCATAAGTTGTATAGCCTCTTCCTGTGCCCTTGCTGACAAAGGAACATGGATAGCCATTTGATCTCCGTCAAAATCAGCATTGTAACCTGCACATACACAAGGATGAATTTTGATGGCACTACCCTCAACAAGCACCGGATAGAACGCCTGAATTCCCAATTTGTGGAGGGTAGGAGCACGGTTGAGAAGAACCGGATGATTTCTTGTAATTTCCTCAAGAATATCAAAAACTTCAGGTGGTCTTTTCTCGATATATCTCTTTGCAGCCTTTGCATTTGGAGTCGTAAGTCCTCTGGCAATAATTTCTCTGATAACAAAAGGCTTGAAAAGTTCGAGCGCCATTTCCTTTGGAAGTCCACACTGGTTAAGAGAAAGTTCAGGACCTACAATAATTACAGATCGTCCTGAGTAATCAACTCTTTTCCCAAGAAGATTTTTTCTGAACCGGCCTTGCTTTCCTCGAAGCACGTCTGAAAGAGATTTGAATTGTCTTTGAGTCGATGAAGCTCTTATTGAAGTGTCGATCAGGTAATCAACGGATTCCTGAAGCATTCTTTTCTCATTTCTCAAAATAATTTCAGGTGCACCAAGCGAGATAAGATGGTTAAGCCTGTTATTTCTATTGATTACTCTTCTGTAAAGGTCGTTAAGATCAGAAGTAGCAAATCTTCCTCCATTCAACTGAACCATAGGTCGAAGATCCGGAGGCAAAACTGGTAAAACTCGTAAAACCATTGAGGATAGATCAAATCCAGCCTCGTTAATAGCTTCAATAAGATGTAGTCTTTTGAGTAACTTTAATTGCTTTTGTCCTGATGATTTTTGCTCTTCTT
>CAZPUU010000041.1:0-8218 GCA_964589835.1 uncultured Gammaproteobacteria bacterium | reverse complement strand
CCGTATGAGGCTGATTCGGGAATGTCTAGGGTGAAATTTATGTCTTTCCACTCACGGGGTCCTGCCTCAAAATTAGGAGTTTCAAAAGTAACCCATTTTAGCTCTTCTCCTTTTGCGTCGTTTTCAGGTACCGGACTGCCATCTGCCGGATCAGAAATAAGCCTTCGGGCTTTTATCTCAAGCTCAATTGGGGTCGAAAGGTTGTTCCTGACTCTGAATTTTTGAGCTACTTTCTCTCCAGGTTTTGCTGTCAGTTCGATAACGGGCGGGCTGACGGTCAGATCAAGTTTACCACCTGAATTTTGGGCAGATACGTTGCGCACAACAACTGATAAACACAAGACAGCAGGCAATAAGAGAAGTAGTAATAGTTTTGATTTGTGATCTAATGTTTTGTAGTTTTTCATATTATTTTTTCCTAAATATTCCCTTGATTTTTCTGATGATTGATCGGGAAGTCGTAAATAGCCCAATTCCTACAAAAATCACGATTGCAATAAGTACAAAAACGACTTTCCAGGGAAATACAAAAAAGGAGATAGTCTTTTCATACGTGTAGTCGCGCTCAGCACCGCTTACAAGCATAAGTGCTGTAGCCGTATATTTACCTATGCGAAGATCCAAAAGTTTTTGGTAGTGGATCTTCATCTCTCGCTCGGGTTTGCCGTCACTACCGATAACTTCGATGCCATCCTTCATTTTGGTTTCATACGTAATAAATCCATCATTCCAGGAGGTTTCAAAAGTCCGGTTCAGTGTGGGAAGGATGCTTCCCTGAGATTCATTAACAGTCAAGGTACCGACTGTTCTTCCTAAAAAGTCCTTTATGAATACATTACCTTGAGGCCGTATGTGGATATTGCCTGAATTCTGAAACTGGGTGGTAAATGTGATGGGGGGAAACTCATAAAACGATGAATCGGATTTGAATTCCAAGAATTTTCCCTCTGTTTTAGCGCCATCTTTCTGAACGGACAAAAGAACAGGTACTGCAAGCGATGCCGCAAGAGTAGTGCCTGTCTGTGTAGTTACCTTCGTATCTCCAGAGGTGAATGATATCGCCCAGTAGTACCCAAACGCGGCTTGCTCCGGAATAGCAATTGAAAAGTTAACAGTGGACCACTCCCTTGGTTTTAAGCTGATCTCTTCACTATCGAGTGAAAGCCAGTCGATATGTTCTTCCTTTGTCTCTTTGATTGTCAGCTCTCCCTGTTCATCTCCGCCCATAATTTTTACTTCGGGTTTTACTTTGATTTCTCTGTCAGTGTTATTTCGGAGTTTTACTTGCTGGGTGACGGTTGATCCCGGCTTTGCGGAGAGTTCGATAAATGTAGGGCTTACCGTTACGTCAAAATTACTTTCAGGAGGTGTTTGAGCTAGAACCTGTGAAGGCACCCCAAATAAAAAAAACAAACTAAGAATAAATCCGATTCTTGCAATCATGTTTCATTGTGGGGCAGTTATTAGAACGAACCTGCTGCAACAACAGTCAAGGTATCAGTGTAATCTGCAGCGGCAGGAGTAGTAGCAGCTGAACGCGCCTTTACTACTAGGTCAACAGTATTAGCACTTGCAGGAGCAGTATAGTGAGCTGTTTGTCTGAAAATATTATAACTTAGGAATCCTCCCTCGTCTGCGGTTGTTCCATTGTATTCTGCGCCTATCGTACAGCCTCCACATGAGTTGAGATTTACATCGAGTACATAACCGCCGGTAGATGAAAGAGTTTCAGGTGCTCCATCAAAGCTTCCGGGACTGACGATATCAGAATTTGCTATTGTTGAGTGTAATGCTCCTGCATTGCTTCCTCCATTGGTTCCGCTCTTTACCCATGAAATCCAACCGTTTCGTGCATTTGTGCTTACCGACTGAGTTACTGCTGATCCTGCTGTCGTTGATCCCGATGCGAGAGTTCCGAGTGATACGGAGTTGGCATTGAGTGAAAATGTCATTTGAGCAGCGACAGATGCAGTAACAGTAATCTGATCTGTGTTTGAAGCAACTACCGAAGTAGCCCAGTTAACGGTATCGACAAATGGTGATCCGCCTTGTGTTTTTAGCTGTCCAACTTTATTGTTGCCGGCAGCGCCAATTGTTGAAGATGCGCCGGTGAAATTGAAGCAGTAAAATTGTCCGGCATTTGATAGATCACTTCCGGGAAAGACAACTGAGGCACCATCTACGCTTGAAGCGGTGTTAATTCCTGGCCAAGCGGTTGCTGCTGTTCCATCTGCTGCGGTTGGGAGATTGGTTGTCGTAACAGTCCAGTTGGATGCCGTTGATGAGATAGTCCAGTCGTTGGGAAAAACGAGTACAACATTTGTTTCGGTTCCAACTGTTGTTGTTTCCAGACAAGCGCTTCCTGATATTGCAGCGCCGGTAGAAAGTCTATCAAATCGAACGAACGATTCGGTAACTGCCGCGTGAGCCTTTTTTGGAAGAAGAACCGGGTATACCAACGACAAAATTGTAACTACATAAAGAAGTATGCTGATTAATGAATTTCTATCTTTCAAATTGAGGGTACGCATTTCTGCTGCGATCTTTTTAGGGCTAGACAGGTATTTCATAACAAATAAATTCCGTACAGTAACTAGCAAATCATATTTCAAATATCATTGTCAAGAGGGCAAACAAGGAATTGTGAATACAAACTCTTAATTGACCGTCGACTAGAACGATCCGGTTACCAGTATTGTCAGTATATCGGCGTAGTCAAGAGCAGAAGGAGTGGTTGTAGACGCCTTTGCTTTCAGAGAAAATGAAACTCTTCCTCCGACAACCGGAGTAGAACTCGTGTCATATATATATCTTTTTGTCGTATCAAGTATTCCCACATTGTTTGAAGCACCATTGTATGGGCTTTTTGCAGCCATGGGTCCGCCTGACGTCTGCCCAACGGAGCTACTAATTGCCCCATATCCTTGCGGTTGTGCTGTGAGATCGGCTGTTGCAGACGTTATGGTGTGAGATGCTGTTGAGCTTTGTAGTCCGTTATTTGTTCCGCTGACAGATATAAGCCCACCATTATTGGCGTTGGTGGAAAAATCTACCCATACCATGTCCGATGCGGTAGTCACGGATCCCGGGGTAAGTTCTCCCAGTCCCAACGTGTAAGGTGCGGCCGTTTCGGAATCGCTTGGGGCGATGTCGATGTCAAAGCTTATAGATGACGTTTCTGTAGATGCTATGGCTGTCGGACTCCATACAAATTGTGAGTAAAACCGTCCCTGTCGCGCAGCCACCTGCACTGTGTATGTAGTAGAAGGATAAAGTCCGATGAGCGTGCTGCCGTTTGTTCCTCCCCAAGCAGTGTATGACAACCAATCTTCATCGCCGAGCTCAGGTCCGACCGTCATATCGTCTTGTATATATTGAAACTGTCCTGACCCGCTCGCAATTCTGACTGCATATGTGTAATCTGACGGGTCCTCACCTCCGCGGTTGATGACAAGCTTTAATTTGTTGTACCAATTTGAGGGATTGGTAAAAGTTGGCGCTGCACTAACAGAGGCCTGTAGTGTGTATTCAAGGCCTGCTCCGATAAAGTACGTATTACTCGAGGAGCTGCCTTGGTCTACCTGGCCGAGTGTTCCGAAAAGAGAATAGTTGGTTGATGAAGAACTGGCAGTTCCTCCACCACCGAAAGCATAATCATCGAGTTTATAATTGGTGCTTGCAGGCGGTACTGCCTGAGCAAAAGCAGACTGTATAGTAATAGAAGAGAGAAGGTAGAAGACAGAGCACAGAAGTAAAATAAACGAGACGGTTTTTTTCGCTTTTTTTGATGTACAAAACGATCTTTTTGATATATTGCTTTGTATATTGATGTTATTCATATTTTCGATCGTTAATGCACGTGTCTTATATAGGTAGATAGAATATATTCAATCCAAAGAGTGGATGTAAATAGTCAAAAGTGCAGATGTTGGTAATGTTTCTCTTTGATGCGACCACAGCCATCAGGGCTTCTGAGAACGTAAGATCTAGTGAGTTGTAATTTGATACAGTTTTGAATGTCGCTTTTATCTCACTGTCTTCGGGGGTAATGATATTTATGTCGGAAAGCGCAACAATGCGCAGGAAATCTTTCGCAAGGGAAGGGCTCATTTTTTTAAAAATGATGTCATAAGTTTGGTTGAGATTGATGGCGTCTATGTAGAGCAGGTATTCCTCCTGGGAAAAATACCGGAAATAGGCTGAAGATTGAGCGTGTTTGTCGTGTGCACGGTCAATAAAAGCATACAGACTGCTTGGTGCAAGGTAGACTTTCTTGGATGTTGTTGCCATATATCAGGTTAAAAATCGACCGTTGCCGCGCGCCCTTGCATTTTTAGAAAGGGATCGGCGTTAGTGAACTTTTTAACAGTTGTTGGAGAGGTCCTCTTGAAGGGGGTAGGGTTGGTAACGTCCTGTCTTGGTGTGAAATCTCGCGAAAATGCTTGGAGATTGGATTCTTTTATTCTCACATTCCCTCCGATCTTGACTGCCTTTAGTACCCCCTCTTTGATATAGCGTCGGACAGTTAGTGGATGAACTTTCAGAATAAAGGCTGCCTGATTGACATTAAAAAGATTTTCCATAGTTGCATTTTTCCGCCAACCAATAGAGAAAAAATCCCCTTTTTTAGCGGTCCGGTTATCTCATTATTTTAGACACGACTTTTCACAAAAAGCAATATGCAATTGTATGCAATTATATGCAATTTTATGCATACAGTGATTTTTTTTGACTAGCCTCATTTGAACTGAAAAAATGGATAGACATTAGATATATATACGCGCGATGGTAAATAACTTGAAACAAAAAACGAAAAACGCCCAGCCTCTTTGGAGGTATATTTTGAGCCCAAAAAGAGTTGCTTTCTTTGTCATCGCGTCACTTATTTTCACGGGATTTGCGTTAGTTACTGTCGGGGAAAAAGTCAGTGCGGCAACCGGAATTAACCAAACAATAAATTTTCAGGGTAAGGTGGTCAATAGCAACGGAACAAATGTTGCCGACGGTCAATACACTTTCGTTTTTAAGATATACGATGCTGCTTCGGGGGGAGCCAACCCATGGACAGAAACCCAAAACAACGTACAGGTAACTGCAGGCGTTTTCAGGGTCTCTTTGGGATCGGTAACCCCAATTAGTGGGGTAGATTTCAACACAGACAATATCTATCTGGGTATTAATTTCAACTCCGATGGAGAAATGACTCCCCGTGTTAGATTTGCATCTGTTCCATATGCCATGAATGCAAAGACTGTTGCGGGATTGACCGTTACCGATACAACCGGAACACTAACAATTGCCAATAGCAAAGTATTTACGGTCAATAACACTATTGGTTTTTCGGGTACCGACGGGACGACGTTTACACTTCCCGTCGCTTCAGGCACAATTGTGACGCTTGATGCCTCGCAGATTTTGGTGAACAAGACGATAGGTAGTAGCGGGCTTATTTTTTCAGGGGCATCCACGGACATTACAACGGGGACGAATGAAAGCTTGACTATTGCCGCCAACGGAACAGGGAATGTTCTGATCCAGTCGGGTTCCGGGGGTCAAGCAGCCTTGATTGTCGACAAAACAGGTAGTGGTGATATTTTTGCCGCTTCATCCTCCGGAGTTCCCAAATTTATTATCAAGTCGGATGGAACTGCCAGCTCATCAGCCGGTTTTGTAGTTGATGGGGTAGGAAGTTTGCAAAGCACAAATAACCAGACATTAACAGTCGGTGGAGGATCAACGGGAGATCTCATCATTGGAAGAGTATCTCAAACCATACAGTTACCAGGCTTTGCTAATTGTACCGCACTTGAGACTTCTGGTGGAGTTCTTTCCTGCGGTTCTGATGCATCTGGTGGGGGTGACAACTTCTGGCAGTACAATTCTGCAACCGGAATCGTTGCCAATGGAAATCTTACGACAGATCTCCTTCTTGGTGGTACCTCAACCTCTTCTGCTAAATTTGCGGTTCTTGGTATAGCTGCGGGAGAGAATCCAACAGCCTCAGTCAGTGCGACATCCGGCCAAAACAATGGTAATGGAATTGTGATTGCGGGAAATGGAACAATTCAATCGCTGAGAAAGAATACCCTCACTGTTGGTGGAGATACAACCGGGTTGCTGGTTCTTAAGTCATCCAATGTCACTGTTTTCAAGAATCCAGGTTCCGGCAACATTATGGTCGGAGAAAACGCAGGAAGTATAACAACTGTCGGAGGATACAACACTTTCGTTGGATTTGAGGCTGGACTTAATAGCGATGCAGATAGTAATACGTTCATCGGATATTCAGCAGGAAGGACAAATGGTGCAGGTACAACCAATACATTTGTTGGACGAAACGCCGGATATGCGAATAACGGTGGTGGGGCTAATGCATATTTTGGTTTTGAAGCTGGCCGATATAGTAATGCGGGTAATAACACATTCATAGGGCAGAGAGCAGGCTACACGAATAATTCCGGTGCAAATAATGTTTTCTTAGGATTTGAAGCCGGCGAATCTCCTGTTGGAGCCAATGCAAACGTTTCGGGAGCAAATAACGTCTTTATCGGTTATCAATCCGGACCTGCTTCTACAACCCAATTAACGAATGCAATTGCCATCGGATATCAAGCTCTTGTTAATGCAAGCAATGCGCTTGTTCTGGGAGGAACGGGAGCAAATGCCGTACATGTCGGAATAGGAACAACAACTCCTCTTGCAGCCCTCAACGTAGTGGGAGGGAATATGGGGGGGAATGCTGCAATGATCCTTAATCAGACAGGCGTTTCAACTAACGATATATTTGCAGCTTCTGCTTCCGGAACAACAAAATTTGTTATCAAAAATGATGGGACGGCAAGCAGTAGCGCGGGATTCACGATTGACACAACCGGCAATATACAGACAACTAAGAATCAAACATTAACTATTGGCGGAGACAGCACGGGGGATATTTTGCTAAAACCACGCAATGGGTCCGGATATACGGGTGTATGGACAAATAGTCCACGGTCGGCTTTTGAGATCGGGGGCAATGGGGCTATGACATTTTCAGAGGCAGTCAGAAATTCTTATTCAACCATCCATCAAAATACCGGCGGAAGCAACAATACGGGTACTTTGCAGTTTGGAAGTCTTGGAGGAGACGGAAACGAGGATGCAACGTTTTACTTCAGGGATTTGGGAAGCGTGCAAAACGTACTGAGAGTATCGAAATACAACGGTACATCTCAATTTTTCTCAGGACTTGCCATTGATAACGACTTGTCGGTTGGCGGGAATGCAACCGTATCGGGAGATTTAACCCTTTTTGAGGGTAATAGAAATATTCAAACGACCGAGAATCAGACATTAACGGTCGGTGGGGGATCAACGGGAGATTTGGTCATTGGAAGAACCTCGCAAAGGGTGTACCTCCCCGGTTTTGATACCTGTACTGCTCTTGAAACTTCAGGAGGAATACTTTCCTGTGGATCAGATGCTTCAGGTGGCGGTGGAGACAACTTCTGGCAATACAATGCTGCCACCGGAATAATTGCGCCCGGCAACTTGACGGTCGCAACTTTGTTCGGCGCGACATCCTCAAGTTCTGCCCTCATGAGTATTGCAGGGTTGGCCAATTCGGGTACTGTTCCTGTGGCTTCAATTTCTGCAAATACGTCTTATGCAGGACTGGTAGTAGACAATATGGGAACCGGTGATTTATTTACAGCTTCATCTTCCGGCCTTAATAGATTTGTTATCAAGCAAAGTGGACAGGTTGGGATTGGGACTTCAAATCCTGCATATTCACTTGATCTTGTAAAGAACACCATTGGTGCAAACTTGCTAAATATCTCAACAACAAACACAAGCAACACTTCATATCAAGGAATTATTCTCAATGAAAGTGTTTCCGGTAGTCAGTTTGGTCAGCTAGCGTATTTCCCAAGTACATACAGCAGCCTCGGATTAATAAAAGCAAACACCTTGGCACTTTACTCGGCAGCAAGTGCCACCAATGGAATACTCATTGATACTTTTGGAAATGCTCCAATCGTCTTCGGAACAAGTGGAATTGGCAGCTCGAATGAGAGGGCTAAAATCATGGGTTATGGCGATAGCGCTGTTCTCACACTCAACCAAAATCTTTCAAATTCAGATATTTTTGCAGCATCATCATCAGGATTGACGAAGTTTGTCATAAAAAATGATGGGACTGCATCATCTTCAGCAGGGTTTACTATTGACTCGGCAG
>CAZPUU010000040.1:5716-8386 GCA_964589835.1 uncultured Gammaproteobacteria bacterium | reverse complement strand
AGAGTATACCAAAATGAGCGTAAAAAATAAAGGGTATATAATATCAAGCAATGTTGGCAAAACTATTTGGTCGCGCGTATCAACCACTTAACACAATTGAGATCTCAAAAAAGAATTTACTGAATAATTACCGCTATCTTTCTTCAATCAATAGGATGCTGAAAATTGCACCGGTACTGAAAAGTAATGCTTACGGACACGGGCTTATTCCTATAGCAAAACTACTATCGCAAAAAACCCACCGTTTTTCTGTGTTGATAGTCTTTATGAGGCTTACGAACTCTCAAAAAGTGGCATAACAACCCAAATTCTTATTATGGGCTTTATAGATCCCATAAGCTTAAAAACCAAAAAACTTCCTTATTCATTTGCGGTCTACAGCCGGGGGCAAATCGATACTCTTTCAAAATATCAACCACAAGCCAAAATTCATATTTTTGTCGATACCGGTATGCATAGAGAAGGGATACTACCTGAGGAACTGCCGGAATTTTTGGGATATATCAACAAAACATCTCTTGAAATTGAAGGCATTATGTCACACTTCGGAGAATCTGAAAATTCAAAAAATCCGCTTACAATACAACAAATTCGAAAATTCGAGCATATTCTAAAAATCATAAAACCAAAATACGTACATATCTCAAATTCCGGGGGTATATTGAATAATTTCGGCATTGGAAATATCGGAAGAGCTGGTATTGCACTTTATGGCATAAGTCCAATTTCAGCAAATAATAGGCTTAAACCTTGCCTGACTCTTACGACTCACATTGCACAAATAAAAAATCTAAAAAAAGGTGAATCGGTCGGATACAATTTTACATATAAAGCAAAAAAGGAGATAAAAATTGCGATTCTTCCTATTGGATACAACGACGGTGTTAACAGAAGGCTTTCAAATAAGGGAATTGTTACTATTCGAGGAGTGGAATGCAAAATCATAGGCAGAATTAGCATGAATATCACAACAATTGACATCACAGATATCAAAAATACCAAGGTCGGAGATGAAATAACGATATTTTCGAATAACATTCAAGCCAAAAATTCAATTGAAAATACTGCAAAACTCTGTGGATCTATACCGTACGAGCTACTTGTTGGGCTTGCCCCGTCGACCAGAAGAGTTATTCGGTAAACCGGTGCCCATTTCCGTTGGTTCGTTGGGGATTGGTTGGTTGCCCGAATAGCAATGCATTTGTATGAGTAAAATGCGTTACTTGATCATAAGGAACACCTGTTTCTTGACGAATGGATGCAATCATGGGGATTAGCGGATTACCCTTTATATTTTTCTCCAATGTTTCATTGTCAAGTGCACTTAAATGACTTCCACCCTCAATTCTTTGTTGATAGAATTGCCGAAGGGCATCAATTTCATACGGCATCCACGTGCGCAGTGCATGTGGAGCAGCCACACGTTCTCCGAACGCACTATAAAAACCGGAGACCGACTCTCTATCCCATACTGTATCTATATGACCAACATTGGGGGATGACACATAACCCTCACCATATTCTGTAAAATACTTGTCAGCTAACTCACAAAAGTAATCCAGCAGTTGTGGCACTTCTCCCCTTGTGCTTGAAAACGCCATTTCTGTCCTCATTGTACGCAAACATCTGTTCACGTCCGCTTCACTAATGCCTAAAAGATTTGCAATTCCAGAGGCAAAATTCTGCACAGAATAATGACCTCTTCTATTTGACGTCCTGACATCCATCCCGGCTCTTGCTATATCAAAATACAAATTATCTTTTTTAGATGTAGTCCCGCCTAAGAGCTCTTTCATTTCAAACTTAGCCGCTATCCTATTTCCGCTTTTTCTCCCAGATCTGACATTATAAATTGCATCTCTGCCGATATGCACACCGACACCCTTCATAAGCTCAACAACATCTCCCCCTGGAATTCTTTTGTCCGTAATTGGAATACCTATTCTTTGCTCAATATCATGTATATTTCCCATAAGTGGAAATTATATCAGATAAATGGGGAATTTATAACTATAGGTTACTGCCTTGGCTTTGCTTTTCCCTAATCATTTCTTTTACCCTACTTTCAACATCACAATGCACTAACTGCTTTTCTCGGTATTCTTTATAAAGCTCCCGATAAATAAATTGCAGCTGAGCAGAACCGAGACACATAAGATCCGCAGCAAAACCAAAATCATCCAGAGCAAGCCGTATGACGTCGTATACTTCTAATTTATAGTAAGGTTGTCTTTCTGATGCCTGATGCAATGTATTCCCCCGATCCGCTATTCTCTGGAGAATGTCCTCATGAGCCAGTAGAGAATCTTTCAAAACCAGTGGTTCATCTCCGGATCGTTGGCAAAGATCTGCTATCAACGCCGCCTGTCCAAATCCTCCAGCCGGACACTCCATGCTTGCCCTTACCATGTAACCCATGCCTCTGAGAGCCTGTTGCCTTGAATGAGTCTGTGTCTCTCCCTCACCTACAGGTGAAATTCTTTCGTCCATAACGAAAAATTATATCGCAACTTAGAAAAGTATCAAGGATCGCTTGACAGAAATTCCTAAAATAGTATTGAATATAAATATGGCTAAAAAGAAAAAAATTAAACGAACATCAACGCGACATTTTTTTTACAAAACACGTCCGGGTTTTTACTCACTTGTCGGAATATCCGCAATTCTTGC
>CAZPUU010000040.1:1664-5616 GCA_964589835.1 uncultured Gammaproteobacteria bacterium | reverse complement strand
ATGCCGATATTGAAGATGAAAAAGAGGAAGAACTCGAAAATAAAATCGAAGTAGAATTTGAAGATGAACACAAAACCGATATCGCAACTGAAAGTCCAGATGTCACGATCAAGAAAAATAAAGTCAAAGCAAGAACAGGATTTCCACTCTCGATTGATGTTGCTACCAATCAACTCATTGTAACCAGACCTGATGGAACAACAAAGGCTGTTACAGTGTTGCCGGATGCTGCTGTCCAGAATTTTATGTCTCACAAAAAAGTGAATCTCATCAATGTCCAACCCCCCGATACAGGAACAGACTCTGCTGACACCAATCCCGATACAAATGCCTCATCTTCAGCAACCAACACAGAAACAACCCAGGTAAAACTTATTGAAAAAGACGATCAGCTTGTTTATGAAATTAAAGGAAAGAAAAAATTGAAAGTTTTTGGTATTTTTACGGTAAGCGCAGACACGACAGGGTACGTAAGCGCTGAAACCGGAGAAGTTGTCAGTCAAGAAGAACCATTACTCACGAAATTCCTCAACATCTTATCGCTATAAAGCAGATCAATAACTCGTTTACTTCAAAATTATTATTGCAGCTCCAATTACTATCAGCATTGAAGCAAGAATTCTTTTCATTATTCCCTTCTCTTTCAGAAAGGTACCAGCCAATATCACCGAGAATAATATATTAATTGACGTAACCGCTTGAACCATTGCTGTTGGCCCGGTTTTAAAGGCATAAAATACCAATAATGCATTAACAGGGGTACATATTCCCAAAATAAGCAATGATTTTTTGTGCTTAATAAATTCTCGGATTTTTACTTTGCTTTTTAATTTGTAAATCGGAAAAAGTAGTATAGAAACAAACGAATAATACACCGCTGAAAAAAATTCAGGGGATGAGGCAATAATGGCCCGTTTTCCAAGACTCACAGTAACACCCAAAATTATGGCAACAAGCAACATATAGAATACTCCTTTATCTTTAAATAATGATTCTAGAGGAGCCAACGGGTTACGGGATCCCGAACGCAAATTTAAAACATAAACACCCGACACAAAAAATATCAAAGACAATAGATGATAAAGAGTAAGATTTTCTTTAAATAATAAGAATGACAAAAGAGCAATAAATATTGGAGATAGTGCAAGAATAGGAACAATTAACGAAAGAGGGGATAATTTAAATGCTTTCTGATAAAACGTAACAAGCAAAACTTCGAAGGGAAGCATGATTAATATATACTTCCAAAAAATTGGGTCTACACTTGGTATTCCTGCAAAAAAAAGGAACATCCATAAAGCAGGGAGTATTACTAAATTGCGTATAAACCCGGCCGCGTACTCGTCTATCTTCCCGCCCAAATCTTTTATAAAAAGATTCAAAACCGCAACTACGCCGGCACTCAACAGAGCAAGATAAAACCACACTTCCATTTATTCATATTACAAGATTTTCTACTCCCACTCCATAGTGGCAGGAGGTTTTGTGGAAATGTCATATACAACTCTACTAACATCCGGAACTTCATTAACTATCCTTGATGAAATAAACTGCAACACATCATAGGGTACCCGCGCCCATGTAGATGTCATTACGTCATTTGACTCTACTATCCGGAGGGCAACTACTTCAGAAAAACTCCTCCCATCACCTTTAACCGCAGTCGACATCGCTCCGGTTAGAACCGCAAATGACATATACACTTTGTCGAAAAGTTTTGCCTTTTTCAGTTCTTCGACTACAATCCTATCGGCAATTTCGACCATGCTAAGCCTTTTCGCATTTACCATTCCCCTTATTCTCACCGCATACCCGGGCCCCGGAAAAGTCTGAGCATGAACAAATTCCTTCGGAAGCCCGACCTTAAGACCAATGGCACGTACTTCATCTTTATAAAATTCCCGAAGAGGCTCAAGCAGTTTCATTTTCATGTGCTTTGGAAGACCCCCTACGTTGTGATGAGATTTTATTTTTGCCGCGTGCTTCGTACCCTTGCTTTCAATGACATCACTATAAATAGTGCCCTGCATCAAGAATTCCGGCTTTATTCCTTTCTTCTCAAGTCTATCGAGCTCATCTTCGAAAACCTTTATGTAATGCCTACCAATGATTTTTCTCTTTTCTTCGCTGTCGCTTACTCCGGAAAGCAAAACAAGCATTTCCTTTTTTGCCTCAACGATAATTGGCTTGATACCCAAATGTTCAAATATACGCTCAACGTGCTCGCGGGCATCATGCCGCATCAATCCGTTATCTACAAAGATCGGATAAAATCGCTCTCCAATTGCCTTTGCCGTAAGAACGGCAGCTACCGTACTGTCTACTCCCCCACTAACTGCACCGATCACATACCCTTCTCCTACTTTCTCTTTAATTTCTTCGACGAGACTTTGAGATGAGATTGCCGTTGAACCAATTTCCAATTCGCAAATCGATAAAAAATTTCTCAATAACTCGAGACCGAAATCGGTATGCTCAACTTCAGGATGAAATTGTAATCCGTATTGCTTCTTTTTTATATCTCCTGCAATCGCAAATTTCATGTTGCTCGTTTTACCCAATATTTTCATTCCTGTCGGCATTTTTATAATTTCATCTCCATGGCTCATCCATACGGTGAATTTTTCGAGCAAATTTTTGGCTATATGCGCCTCTTTTCCGCGAGGAGTAAGCTCCAATTTAACGGGCCCATATTCGCGTCTCCCCATAACAACCTCCCCACCATTTAGATGCGCCATGAGCTGAAAACCGTAGCAAATACCAAGCACCGGAATTCCGAGAGAAAAAATCACTGGGTCAATCGTTGGTGCTCCCTTTTCATATACGGACGAGGGACCACCCGAAAGGATTATTCCCTGCGGCTCGGGAACCATTGAAGGGCGGAATTTTGATGGTTCGATTATCTGTACGGCAACCCCAAGATCTTTTATCCTTCTTGCAATTAAGTGTGTAGTTTGTGAACCAAAATCGATAATTAATATCATCTTCGTGCTATTTTTTCTTAGTAAAACGGGAATTGTGAGGAATGGGGCGTTCCATGATTTATACTAATGAAAACTTCTATTATTGTCAATAATTGATACAATACGGATATGTTTGAAACACGGATAAAAAACTTACAAGGGCTTCTTTCAGAACATGAGGTTGAGGCACTTATTATCACCTCCCCGTATAACATTGCGTATCTCACAGGAATTCATGCTTTTTCGAGTGAAGAGCGGGAGGCTTTCGTTGTAATAACAAATGAAAATTCTTATCTTCTTACAGACGCACGGTACACAGAAATGGTAAAAGAAAAATCGCCCTTCATAACGTTAATCGAAATTTCCTATAAAAATAAGTTATCAAAAATGCTGCAACAAATTTTTCAAGAAGAAAAAATAACAATTCTCGGTTTTGAGGAAGAAAATATTTCTTATAAAGAAATTGCCGATCTTGAAGAAAAGCTCAACAATATCGAATTTGTTCCTACAGCAGAGATTGTTGAAGATATCAGGACTTCAAAAGACAAGGACGAAGTTGAAAAATTAAAAAAAGCTTGCGCACTAACAGATAAAGGTTTTGAGTTTATTCTAAAACAATTAAAACCTGGGGTAGAAGAGCTTGAGATAAAAACCCAACTTGAAAATTTTATTCGGCTTGCAGGCGGAGAGCTGGCATTTTCTTCAATTGTCGCTTTTGGGAAAAATTCAGCCATTCCACACCACCTGTCAGCAAATTCAAAACTCCAAAATTCCGATATTATCCTCCTTGATTTTGGAGCAAGAGTTGAAGGATATTGTTCGGATATGACACGTACGGTTTTTCTAGGAGAAGCAAGCTCAGAATTCAAAAAAATGTATCAAGCAACCAAAGAGGCACAAGAAGTAGCAATTGATTATTTAAAAACACATATGAAAGAAGGGTTTGAGTTAAAAAAAGCGGCCGAACTCGCCAATAGTCACTTAAAATT
>CAZPUU010000040.1:0-1564 GCA_964589835.1 uncultured Gammaproteobacteria bacterium | reverse complement strand
TTTATAGTATTTTTATTCACATGAACAAAGTGCCTTTTGTAATAATTGGAATTCTACTCGTTACTGCAATTTTTGTAGCCGTCTTCTCAACAGGAGAAGGAAAAAATCCTCTGGCAACGCTTGTTCAACCCACCCCAACCCCACCTCTAAAAATAAATTTTTCGAATCCTGAGGACCAGCAAAAAGCACAACAGCAGGCGCTACAAGCACAAAATCAGCAACAAGCTGTTCAGGGGCAACAAACGCAACAAGCTGCCCCAACCGGAAAACAGGTTGAGGCAATAAGCGCAACAACCGGTGTTATAAAAACGGAAAAAGGCGATATCGAAATTGAATTTTATCCAACTGACGCACCAAGGACCGTTATCAACTTTGCGACTCTTGCAAAATATGGCTACTACAATGGGTTGACCTTTCACAGAGTTGAGCCCGGTTTTGTTATACAGGGAGGGGATCCAAATGGAAATGGATCCGGAGGATACTCAATTTATGGACCGACATTTGAGGATGAATTAAATCCTGATGCCGCAAGTTATCAAGCAGGATATTTAGAAGGTGTCGTTGCGATGGCAAATAGAGGTCCGAATACCAACGGAAGTCAGTTTTTTATAATGCTAGCAGACAATCTTTCTCTTCCTAAAAATTACACGATATTTGGAAAAGTTACGAAAGGCATGGAGGTCGTTAAAAAAATTGCAAAAGGAGATAAAATGACCACTGTTGAAGTAAAGTGATTATCTCAATTCCTCAAGAAAAACTACTTCTGAATTTGTGACACCATTTTTAAATATCTCTTCTCCCTCTTTTGTCTTGTCCCCCAAAAGCATTTTGTAATGTATTGGAATCGTTTTTTTTGCGGCAATTGCATTGGCAGCTTGCACTGCCTCATCAGGTGTCATAACATAGGTCCCGCCAATCGGAAGAAAAGCTATATCTAAATTTTCGCTTTTCAAATTATCCATTTCAGGAATATAGTCGGTGTCTCCCGCATGATACATTTTCAAACCGTTAACGGTAAATATATACCCGACCCATCCGTACTCTTTGCGGTGTGGTCTTTCAGGTTGAAGATTATACGCAGGAATCGTTCTGAATCTAAATCCCTTTACTTCATACTCTTTGTCGGGAGTAACTGGAATTTTCTGTTGAGATATAGAAAGCTGCTTAAGACTGTCTGAAGTTGCCACTATAGTAGTGTCATTCTTTAATAAATAAGAAATGTCGTTGGGAGACAGATGATCATGATGCGCGTGTGTAATAAAAATTATATCTGCCTCATCAAGATCTTTATCAGGAAGCTGAAACGGATCGACGTAGTAAATCTTGTTTCCGGTTTTTTTGTCTCTAAATGAAAAGCTCGCATGACCAAACCACGTGATATTGTCCATAATTAAACTATATCATGTTGACGCATCGTGAATAAAAAAACGTTTAGATTTCTAGCTTAACCACAACACAAAGAAATACACCGAAGTAATAACCGCTATAACACTAATACATTGCCAATAAATTTGCATTGCAATCCATGACGAATTCCGCTTGAAAAATTTTGAAAACCAAAGTG
>CAZPUU010000039.1:4150-8451 GCA_964589835.1 uncultured Gammaproteobacteria bacterium | reverse complement strand
AAAGATCCCCAAGTTTATTCAATATTACAAAAAGAAGATAAAAGACAAAGAGACACTTTGACGCTTATTCCTTCAGAAAATTACACATCTCTTGAGGTGCGCGCAACGCTCTCATCAGTCTTTACCAATAAATATTCGGAGGGGTACTCAAAAAAGAGATATTATCAGGGAAATAGCAATGTCGATGACATTGAACTTCTTGCAATCGAGAGAGCAAAAAAATTATTTGGCGTTGTTCATGCCAATGTCCAACCCTACTCAGGAAGTCCCGCAAATACAGCTGTATATTTTGCACTTTTGGAACCTCTGAAAGACAAAATCATGGGGCTTGCTCTATCCTCAGGCGGACACCTGACACATGGATCACCAGTATCTTTCTCTGGAAAGTATTTCAAAACGGTCAGTTTTCCCGTCACAAAAGACGGGATACTTGATTTGGATGAGATTGAAAAACTTGCGGTCAAGGAAAAACCGAAAATAATTGTTTGTGGTTTTACCGCTTACCCCCGTATTATTGATTTTGAGAGATTTGGAAAAATTGCTGACAAAGTCGGCGCGTATCTTCTCGCAGACATTTCACACATCGCAGGACTTGTCGTTGGAGGCGCACATCCCTCTCCTGCACCTTACGCTCATATCATGATGACAACAACCCACAAGTCTTTGAGGGGTCCGCGTGGAGCAATGCTTATGGTAACTCAAAAAGGGATCGAAAAAGATCCCGAGCTCCCCGCAAAAATTGACAAGGCAGTATTTCCCGGTCTTCAGGGAGGACCGCACGACAACCAAACAGCAGCAATTGCAGTCGCCCTTCATGAAGCAGACAGCCCTGAATTTAATAACTATGCCAAGCAGATCGTTAAAAATGCAAAGACTTTAGGTGACGCGCTTTTAAAATATGGTTTTGATCTGACAACAGGCGGCACGGAAAACCACCTACTTGTAGTTGACCTTCGTCCAAAGGGGGTTAATGGAGCGCTTGGAGCATATGCTTTAGAACTTGCAGGGATCATTACCAACAAAAATACGATACCTTATGACCCGATGCCTCCTTTTTACCCCTCGGGTATCCGCATAGGAACTCCGGGAGCAACAACAAGAGGAATGAAAGAAAAAGAAATGAAATTGCTTGCGTCATGGATCAACGATGTTATTACCGAGTGTAGCGGGAACGTACTGCCTGGAAAAAAAGAAGAAAGAGGCCCATTTTTCAAAGAATTCAGAAGAAAAATTGCGGAAAATAAAAAAATCAAAAATATTGCACTTGAAGTTAAAAAAACCCTAAAAGAATTCCCTCTTCCATAATTTCCCGATTCTTATTGACACCCTGCACAAAGTTAACTAGTATAAAATGGAGCAGTTATTTTTATGGTAAAAAAATCAGTGAGAAATTATTCATTTTTGCTCTTCTCCGTGCTCCTTCTTGTGATCACTGCAATAGCCGGTCTTTTCCTGCTGAGCAAAACTCTATCAAATAAAGCATACGCACAAGCTGCAACCAATTGCACTGCAAGTACCGGAAGAGGAATCGGCTGTAGCTGCGAGGTATTGACTCCCAACCAATGCGCAAACAGTTATTGCGGAGGGCCATATTCTTCCCAAACAACTATTCAAGGTATAGAACCATACGTATATGAACTTACCAAAATAATGGGGACGTGCCAAATACTTGATACTACAAAAACCTTTTGCCCCTCGGAAATTCAAGGCTACAAGGTCACGTACGCATGCTCAAGTGATAGAAAAACCATCAACGCTACATCATACACCGGTGGTGGCATGCAGTCTATGATCCCATTCCCGTGCCCAGAAGGGACATCGTGCACGACCAATGGAAATGCATGTGCATATTGTGCAGGAATTTCACTCAGCCCAACTGTACCACCCACAGTGACAACTACCCAGCTTTCATGCGACCCCGATAAAACCGGCGCATCATTAAATAAAATAAACAATGCAGATTTTATTTACTGGCTTGCAGAATTTCTCGGAACCAAAACTTCAAAAGATGCCGACTGCAAAACAGATCAAATAATTGATATTTTTGACTTCAATAAATTGAGAGATTTGAATAAAACAAATGGATAATAATAAAGTACTTGGGTTTTTTGAGAAAATAACCACCCTACTTAGGGAACATAAAAAACATTTCATAATGGGAGGAGTTGCTCTTATTGCACTCTCAATTCCCATAGTGATTGCTCAAGTCTTAAAAAATCAGGATGTTCGTCAACGGGCAGCTGTGGGAGACCCGGTAACTCTTTCCTTTTCACCTTCCTCTGGACCTAAAAGTATTGGCAATGAATTCGACGTCCAACTACTTATAACAACGAATACAAATGATATCTCAGCTATAGACGGGTATCTCAAGTATTATGATTCTATCTTACAATTAGTATCTACTACTCCGGGTACACCTTACAAGAAAGTAGACAACGTACTGGATAGTTACGAAGCTACGGCAGATGGAAATAACCCAACGCACATTAAAGTAAATAGAATCGTACTTTATAACGACACGCAAACACCAGTTACGGGTCAGGACAAAATAGCAGTGACCTTCAGGTTCAAGGCGATTGCCAACGGCACTGCAGCGATAGGTTTTGATTCAAAACCCAACGACAACACGAAAATTCTTAAAATTGCTGCATCCGGATTTGCTGGAAATGTCCCGACAACAAATACCGGAGGGCCTCGTGTTGGCGCATCATTTACTGTCGGCACGGTGACCACCAGTCCATCACCCACTGTTACAACTGCCCCATCACCTTCCGTTACTATCAGCCCAGCCCCTACGGTTAATCCAAATGTTGATAATACACTCACCCCGCCAACCAACCTTCAACCAAATGGTACAATTGACCCCGGAACCAAGAATATTGAGTGGACTGCTTCGGACAAAGCATCAGGTGGATACTATGTAAGAGTTAATGAGGATGGAACGGGCGCAGATAATTGGACTCCCGGGGCATGTGACAATGGGTCGAATGTACGCACCGGTGATATGTGTGAAATAACTACTTCAACAAGCTATCAATATACTTTCAAACCCAATAAATCATATTTTGTTTGGGTACATAGCAGAGGAACGACAGGAAAATACGGAAATCCAGTTACATCTCTCATCACAACCAAACCAGCTGCCCGGGTTGATCTTTGCACTGCGACCAAAAACAAACCAACCAATTGTGTTTGTCAAAATGACAGTGAATGCAGGAGCACACTTTGCAGTAGTGGCAGGTGTTCTCCCCGCCCAACTCAAGCTATTGAAAATGGTCACACTGGATTGAAATTCTCTGTAGCCCTTCCAGGCGTTGGACAAAAACTTGACAACAATGAAGACAACCAAAATCCAATAAATCCGAGCAGAATCGCAGGCATTCAATTATTTGATGCTGCCAATAATCCCGTGCTTCAAGAAATTAATCAACCCACCCAAGCGGACAGCATCTTGAAGAATGGCGATATCGCCAGCTGTAATACAACTGACTGGGCTACTGTCATCTCGATTCCTACGCTTGCTTCTTCAGGAACTGGAGATGCGTGCTTCATGACTGCAACATGTACCGGAGACGGCTGTTCTGACGCAACAAAAGACGTAAGCTTCTATCAGGACATCCCCATAACCGATAAGATACTCAAGCACGGAGTAACAATTTCCGGAAGGTTCGGTACTGTTAGTGGTACGGCTACTGGAAGACTCGCTCTTCACCAAACGTCAATTAAAGGCGGAGGAATTCTCACAACCACCGTAATTCCTCTGAGCCTCACCACCGATTATCAGGCAGTTACAAAAACGCTTGCAAAAATAAACCCACGAACACAATTTTTACGATATCAACTATATCTGGACAATCCAAGAACAAACATCGTGAAAGTTGATGACTTGAAAGTAGTAATTAACACTAACAGTTCCGTTGGTGCTAAAAGAGCTCTTGCATTTAATACAAGTACATATAAATTTGAAGGTGCAATTGACTTGGGAACTGGATTTACAACCGGCAATTACACCGCCAAATTGACACTAGATAATACACTTACTAAGCTTCTTCCGGGAATTATTACAATAACTGGCGGTTCGGCCAGTAATGCAGGGCCCCACGTAGATCTTCCTTCTGGAGACATAGACCAATCCAATACTCTTGGGATTTCTGACTGGACAGATATGATTGCCTGCACAAGAGACGAAGCGGCATGCACCCCGGACATAAGAGCTCTCGGGGATCTGAATGATGATGGTGCTCTTGACAGAGAAGACGTTCATTTACTGTTGAGAGGTTTTGCTGTGAGAAATGGAGACT
>CAZPUU010000039.1:0-4050 GCA_964589835.1 uncultured Gammaproteobacteria bacterium | reverse complement strand
TTGAGTTTCACAGCCAACAAATTCGCAGGTGTTTCGCAGTCAACAATTAATTTTCTTTCAAAATCGGCAATAACGACCCTCCAAAGCCGTGGATCTGTACTAAAATATACGATTCCACTGCTTGTAACGCTATCCACTCCAAAACCGTCGATCCCGACTGCTCCTGTAAATCAATAACATATCCTTGATTTCTAACCGAGGGTTTTTAATAATGTAGTATATGGCAGAAATTCCGCAAAATTCATTTCAGGGACCACTTGCGCCAAAATTCGGATTGAATGATTCGATGAGAAATCCTATTCCCGGTGGACCAAAAATACCTCCTCCAAAACGTAATTATTCACACTTTATACCTGTCGGAGCACTTGCCTTGGCACTTCTCATATTGCCTCTTACCATTCAGCAGCTTTCTCAACAGCAAGATGTCAGGCAGCAGGCGTCTGAGCCTACTCCCGCAATTGTTACCCCCACTTCGGTCACTGCAACAACACCAACACCGACTATTCCCGCGCTTGTTCCTCCTGCATCTTCCTCAGCAGACACTACTTCACTTCGGTAAAGCTACTTTCGAAGTAACTTTTTGTGGTATTTTTCAACTTTTCTTACAAAAGCTGTTTTTAGAGCCGGTCTTACCCCTTCAAATGTATCTTTCGCAATTTGCCCTACAATTCTTGTACTTGTTTGAATATCTTTAGGAATAAAATTTTCTTTCATGATGCTATTTTACTATTTTGATGAATATTTGCATGACAGATACCTAACAATCTGACACTTCAACGTGGCTTTTACGCTCTTTTTTTGGTAAACTCTTGTATTACGGCGCGGTGGCGAAGTGGTAACGCGGGAGTCTGCAAAACTTTTATGCGAGGGTTCGATTCCCTTCCGCGCCTCAATATTCTTTTTGACTTCGCCTTTACGGTCCTTATTAATAATTGTAAGATGAGTAATGAGAAAAAAAGCAGTACTCATCGGAATAATTTTCTTTCTACTGATTTCAATAGCAATTATCACGGTTCTTGTACGGCAAAACCAAGACACTAGACAACGCGCAAGCGAAGGAACCCCTACCATCACCGGAACCGGAGCCATAACCCCTACCGGTGTAGTAACCATGCTGGATCAAGAAGAATGGGAATTCATGAGAATTATCAATGAGCATAGAGCGACGCTTGGACTTGTCCCTCTCAAGGTATCAGTAAAACTGACAAAAGCAGCCGAATGGATGAGCGATGACATGATGCAAAGGAACTTATTGCCACCGGATCACGTTGATTCTCTGGGAAGAACTTTTGGACAAAGAGTGAGTTCATTTAATTACCCACTTGCTAACGGAGATGGAGAAAATATTGCCTACGCTTTATCCACAGGAAAAAGTGCATTCGATTTGTGGCTCGCATCGACAATGGGCCACAAAGAGCAAATGGAAAGTGCAGTAGCCAAAACAATAGGAATTGCTAGAGTAAAAGCAAGCAATAATACTAACTGGTTCTGGACGGCTGATTTCGGACAATATTTAGATGAAGAAATTACGCCTACCCCTACACCGACGATAACAGATACTCCAGCACCAACCGCAGTTATAACATCAACGATTGCTCCTACGTCGGACGTAACCCCTTCAACGGCTCAACCATCCATAACAACCGCTCCAACCAATGCTCCAACCAACATTCCAACCAATGTTCCAACCAACGCTCCAACCAATACGCCTACGCCGACTAGGACACCCACACCAACTCCAACACGGACTCCCACTCCGACAAATACCCCAACGCCTACGCCGACTAGGACACCCACACCAACAAATACGCCTACCCCATCACCCACGGCAACTCCTCAGGCAACCGCAACAACAGTACCCCCCACAGCAACTCCATCACCCACTGCAACACCCGTTGTAGTTCAGGCTACAGCTACTTCAACACCAACTCCGACCATTGCAAAACCCGGCGGTATTGCTCAGGCTGTTGGAATATTTGGAGGAATACTGATAATTATTATCGGAGGAATCTTTCTATTGGCATTATAATAGCCAATAGCTCATGATTAATAACTAAGAATATTTGTCTCAGTTTTTAGCTATTAACTATCAACCATCAAGTATACGACTATTTATCTTGGTTATATCTACTCTCCTGAGGACCTTTCTGGAACCTATATTTTGCATGCGTTTTTTTCACATACGGCACTTCTGCAGATGACGATAACTGCTCAAATGCCATAGCGCAAATCCGCATTCCCGGATATAGAGCAACCGGCATCCGGCCTAAGTTCCCCAACTCCAACACGCATTCCCCATCCCATCCGGGGTCAAAAATACTTGCAGTCGAGTGAACAACTATCCCCAGCCTGCCGAGTGATGAGCGCCCCTCAAGTCTGCCTAGAAGATCATCGGGGATCTTGACCGTTTCCATGGTCACAGCCAAAACAAAGTCACCCGGCTGCATAATAAATGCATCCCCTTTTTTGACTATTACCTCGGAGGTAATCTCATTTGTGTAATCTTTTTTTGTAGGATCCAAATAAGGATTTTTGCTATGGTCAAAAACCCTAAACTTGTCCCCGAGTCGGAGGTCGAGCGAACATGAACCAAGCTGAGTTTTGTAATCCGGGAGAGGAGTTACGACAATCTTTTTTTTCTTAATATATTCTTTGATGTCGCGGTCGGATAAAACCATGATAAAAATAGTTACTATTTGATAAAAATATCAAAAGATAAACAAGAATAACAAAGAATAAGCCTTATGGCAAGAAGTTTTTTGATTGGTGGGCGCACATGGGATCGAACCATGGACCTCGTTCTTATCAGGAACGCGCTCTACCACTGAGCCATGCGCCCAAAAAACTCAATACAGGTGTATATTTTACTAAAGTTTGAGCTTCATCACAATACGCGTGAAAATTTCGTATTATAATAAATAAATTATGAAAGAAAATCTGAATAAAATTCTCTGGATTGCTTTCATTTTTCTCTCACCCATGACCTTTATCGGGTTGTTTTCTCAAAATTCGATTCCGGGAGATTTTTTGTATCCGGTCAAACTCAGCATAGAAAAAACCGGATCGCTAATATTTGCTTTTACACCGGTTTCTAAAGCTAACTATAATACATCCCTTACGGAAAGAAGGTTTGAGGAGGCACACACATTGCTTATCAAAAATTCCAGCACAACCGGGCTCACAACACTTATTGAGCAAACCTCTATAACGGCAGACTCAACAACAAAAATCGAAGATCAGGCTCAAAAAAAAGAAATTGAAGAGAAATTAATTCAAGATATCGATCAATATCAAGACAAGCTCACTCAAGTACAACAAGCTGTCAATCCATCGTATCAACCGACGCCAACTCAGGTTATGCAAGTCACAGAAGTTCCTACTCCTACGCCTACTTCTGCTTACCAAAACAAAAAACTAAGCACACCAACTCCTTCGCCTACAAAGCCGGTGGTTAAAACAGATCCGAAAACTCCGGAAACTTCGCCTGAAATAGTCAAAAATATCGAAGAAACAAAAAAAAGGCTCGAAGAGATCAAGAGGAAAGTCCGGCAGAATAAATCAATACAAACAACAGAACCCGATAATGATTACGGCGAAACAAATAACTCCCAAAAAGACGAAACAGAAATAGAAGAAAAAAAACGGGCTCCAAAAACTCAGGAAAAACCATTTCAACAAAAACCTCAAAGCGAATTTTCCCCTCAATAATTTGACATTTATTGTTAAGAGCGATATTGTAGATTCAGATGGGCTCAAAATACTCTATCCTTTCGGTTGTCAGCGTCTTTGGAGTAGGAATTACTCTGGCGGTAACCATTTTTCTGGTCAATCAAAGACAAGATATTCGCCAACAAGCCTCATCTACTATCAGTGCTCCAAGCCCAACTACCGAACCTGAAGGCTGCCCGGATACAAATCCTGATGGCCGTCAAAATGTATGCCGATCAGTCGCTGCCTGTCCTCTGGGGGAAATTGAAAAAGAAAATGGAAAAAGTGAATGCACTCAAAAAATGGGAAAACTTTCCCGCTGCTGCACGATCGTTACTCCGC
>CAZPUU010000038.1:0-8550 GCA_964589835.1 uncultured Gammaproteobacteria bacterium | reverse complement strand
TGATGCCCGGGTTTTGAACGTGTTTTGATGTGACCGTACTTCTTCCATCACTCACACAGCCTTTCACCTCATTCCTTTTTACTCCATGTCCCTCTCTTTCAAACCCCGGTTGGAATCCCTGGATGACCGCCTGGTCCCGGCCTTTTCAGATCTTGGAACGTCTGCCGTGACCGATCACTACCACGGAGCGAGTGCCGAAACCGACGAAGCCCTCCCACGATTTCCGCATTTCGGCATCGATAGCATTCAAGGACGAACACTCACGGTTTCCTTTGCATCTTCAGCCGATCAGACGGTGTTTGAAGTGCCCAATCATCCTATTGGTCCTACCGATAAAAAAACTGTGACCGTGAGTCACCCCGGTGGTACCGCGCAGCAGACCATCACATTCACGATTCCATCCAATTACGAAGGATCGCTGCCGCTCATCATGAAATCCAGTGAATCAGGAGCCGAAATCCAGTCATTCGCCTTGGCGGTAGAGCAAAATGCTCCAGTGGGAACCATGGGACCACTCCCTTCTTTTGGCTCCATTGCCGCCGATACGCAAAGGCATCCGGAGGTAGCCCTCACCGGCACAATCGCTGCATCGGTTCACAATAACAAGTTGGAAGTTCTGTTCCGCTCGCCTGCCAATAGCGGCTACCTCGTGGTGTCACGAACCGAAACCGGCCACCCCAATGCGAGCGGCGTTCCTGCTCCTGCAGATACAAGCCTGAGCTTCCCCGGAGGCATCGCCAACGGAAAGGCGTCCCTGGGACTGCCTACCGTTGATGGCACCTATTGGATCCGTCTTCAAAACCGTGCCTACCAGCAAGACATCGCTACTCCCGTGAAAGTGGTCGTCAGCGGAGGCCAGGCAACGGTGCATTCTTCGGGGATGCAGGAAATTATTTTTGACGACGATGATGACACTACTTCTCTGACTCCTGAAGAAGAACTAGTTGCCATTGCTCAAAGAAAAGCCGCCATCACCGAGGCTCTGCGAGTAGAGACGATTACTGTTACGCCCCGCGTCAGTGCCAGTGTCTCCGGGAAAATGCTCACGGTGGATTTTGCCGATTTCCCGGCAGGACCATATGCGTTTGAAATGATGGAACTGCAGAACGGTCAGCCAACCGGTGGAGCAGGGCTCTACGAATGGGTGATTGTGTATCCGCCTGCAGGAGGAACAGGACGAGTGACCAAAGACCTCACATCCGGCATGCAGAGCTGGTACACCGATAGGCAGGTGCAGATGCTCATCTACAAGCGCGATACAGACGTGGTCATGAGTGATCGCACGGTGGCGACCTTAAAGAAAGATGGAACGATGATCAATTTCCCTGCGGCGGGGTTGCAGACGAGTATGCCGTCTTTGGCAACATCTACTACTAGAGGCCCTACAGCCGAACAAGCTGCTGCGTTGGAGGCGGAGATGACTACTCTCTCTAAAAGAGAAACGACACTCAGAACATGGATCCTCGTTCATGAGACTGCTCAAGACATCGCCGATGCCTTGCTAGCTACAGGACAAGATATTGATGATCTACGTACAGCTGTAGGAGAAGGAAAACGTGAGGAGGAATGGGAGCTCAATGCCTGGCACGCGTACGTAGATAAAGTCCGCACGTATGGTCCTGTGTCTCCCTTGGAACTTCAGGCAGCTGAAGCAGGAGAAGTCGCTCAGCGCACTGAGGCAGCCCTCTGGTCGTATGTCGATTCCTCTCTGGCAGACGCAGAAATGAGAATCTCTCAGAGCCGTGATGATGTGTCCCTGGCAGGTACTGTCACGGGAACAGACACCATTCGCCCCGCCATAAGCCTCGCACTCGCAAACTTAGGCGGCTCGGCATCACTCTCTAGTCTCAAGGGATCACTCCCCTTTGCCAAAGTAAGCCTGGTCCCTGGAGCAGATGTCAACCGCGCTTTGGGAACCATCGAATCTACAGGCGCCGCTCCTGTATCTATTGCCGCTGCAAGCGGCATTGCCAATGGTCAGACTTCCAATGACTTCCGCAAAACATTTGCCGTCAATGGCCTCGGAAACGTCACCGTAGAAACCGATACCGGCGTGCGGGACTACAGCTACAGCCAGGTACAGGACATCTATAAACTGAAAATGGCATCCAACACGCTCGCCTCCACCCAGAATTTTCATTACTGGATGCAGAATATCAATTACGGATACGTAAAAGTGCAGCTGGAAAGCGGGAAATATATTTCCGCCATTGATGTCACACGTCTCACTCCCAGTGGCACCGGAAACTTGGTCGTCAGCCTCGCGGACGGAACTACGGAATCGTTCCCTGTGAGTGGAAGTGGATCTATTCGTATCGATAAAACAGTGACTGGATTCACTCTGTATTCCCAGACTGGCAGTTACGGACTTGGGAATATAGATACCCGTGCGGTGACCCCTGCAACAGGCTGGGAAGATATGACAGAGGTACGAAAGCTCACGGGAGCTGCATCTATGCTGGATCTCACGGGAGCGGGAAAGCTTGTGACACAAGTGACAGGCAAAGTGGATTCACAGGATCCAAACGATGTCATCACCGTGCACGTGTATCGCGGCGAACAGAAAGTGGAAACCAAAGTCATCGGACCGGATGGACTTCTCTCGATCCAAAATGACGGAGGTTTTTCTTCTATAGTCCTTACTCATTCCATAGAAGCCTCTCCTCTCTTTGTAGGAGGACTAAGCATAGAAACAGACGGCACCAATGCACGTACGGACTGGGCACCGCTTTCCAACGCGTCCAATGCACAGCTGAGTCAGCTCTCCGCCCCTCGCTGGGTCACGGATGTGTCGTTTAATTACATCGATACCGGACGTAACAACGGCGTGCTCTACCGCTATGGCGGACAGGATGTGCAGATCAACGGCGTGCACAAAGAAGGAGCAACGAATACTGATCCATCTAAGTACCACCGCATAGAAGCACGTTTGATGGGCAGTGGCTCTGTATCTATTCGTCGCTTGCTGTACATCAACGCCGGAGGACTCTTTGAAGTCCCCTCTTCGTTCTACACACTACTCGGCTCCACGGTCATTCTGCATCCAGGCGCACCGGAGTTCCTAGCTGTAGAAATGCAGGGCACAGGCCGCATTGAAGCTCCGTACTATGCCAAAAGCGGAGCTGCTGCCGAAGACGTGATGCCTCCCAGTACGCCCAATTTCGATGCAGATTGGCTCCAGTGGCAGGCACAGCCACATGAAACAGAAGGATGGACTGAGGTTCCATCCGGAGTCATTAACCGCCGCGTCGTAGCAGTTGCCGGAAGCACTCTAGGAACCCTCTGGCGAATTCGTAACGATGGAATGCAAGCAGGGGAAGTGACTGTAAAAGTACATGTAGGCCAAACAGGAACAACTGCTGATCCTACCCAGAAAATTTTCACAGGAGTCATCAATCCCCTACAAAGCCGAGGACTTGCATTTAATGTGGGAATTCTGGAAGGAGGAGATACTGTTTCGCTAGAGATTATTCGTCCAGACGGCACTTCATTCGAATACGGGCGCGTGACGAGAGAAGCTAGGAGTAATGAGATACGGCAAGTGAATCCGGTGACAGGGAAGTTGGAGTGGGTGGCGAGTTATTCATTACCAAATAGAGATGACCAGATAAGAATTGCTAGAACGTATTTAAAAGTTGCAGCAGCGCTAGGAAAAGATGATATGAAAACGGCTGCTATAAGACTTCTGAATGCAGGAGCTTCTGAGGAACAACGATTAGCATACATTGCACTAACTAATTTACCGGTTACAAGTGTGGAAGACGAAATTGAAATAACTAGAGCCATGACCGAAGAAGCACTGAATGAAATGATTGGAATAATGCAATCTGCGGGAGGTGACGCATCTTCTGCTGCTCAAATTGCAGTATTAATTGGCCAACAAAACTATTCTAGAGAACTCACAAAATTTTTAAATTTAAGCAGTGGAAATCAGATGCTTCCTTGGATTAACAAAGATTCTCTGATGGGCAGGGCGCTTTCTGGACTTGTTTCAAGTCTAAATCCAGCAAAGGCAGCAGATTTCAAAAAAAACTCAGATGATTTTAAGCTTTTAACTGGTATTGATTTATGGTCAATAGCAGGTCTACCGGCTGATCAAATTCAAGCAGCAGTTAAAGCTCGAGTAAGTGAAAAAGGATTCGGATATCTTTTTGATGGTAATCAAGAAGTTGTCACGGCAAAAGTGGGGAAACCTTATGAAGCAAGTAAGCCAGAAAGTTGGTACACAGAAATAGATAGTCATGTATTTATTCGCTTTGATCTTCCTGCCTCTTTTACGTCTTTTAGTGGCAAAGCAAAGGTTTTAGATTTAAATGGCAATTCATATTCAGAGCTACAATTTTATGTCAGTGATAGTCTTATACTTCGAATCCCCATGGATCAAATTCGAACTCTTTCCCAGACAGGCGAAGTTCATAAACAGTTCTATTTGAGACTGGAAGTGTCTCATGGAAATGGAAGTGCCTTACCAACGTCTTTCTTCGTAGACTCTCAAATATTTAGAGTAGAAACTGGGAAAAAGCTTAAGAGTCTATCTACTAATCCAGATATATCAAAACAAGCAGCTGAAGATATTATTTTGAATGAATTTGCGACAAATTTTCCCTTAGAAAACCCCTCTGGTAGATATCTTCTTTTGGGCTCAGGATATCATGATGGATCTGAGTTTTTTGCTGCAGATATTAATAGCAATTCTGGAGGAGACACTGATAGAGGAGATATAATAAGAGCTGTATCAGATGGTGTAATGCGGATAGGCAAATATACCGGCGATCCTCAAAAGGATTTGAATACAGGCGCAATTACCATTGATCATATTACAAAGGCAGGTGCTATTTCTGTTCCTTGGCAAAGCGGTTATTTGCATGTTCCAATTTTCGCAACAGGAAGAAGGGAACTGGTTGATGTAATCGTTGATGGAAAAATTGAAAACCAAGAGAGAGAAATTTTTGAAATTCATCATCAGGAAACAGTAAATGGTGCAATTGTTACCATGCCTGATGTAATCAAGGTATGGGACGGCAAGGCTGTAAAAGCAAAAGACGTAATAGCATATGAAGGTGGGAGAACATTGAAGAGGGCTGATGGATCTTATGACGAAGGAATTGAAAATTCACATATTCACGTTTTTGCTAAAAAAGATGGTTCGTCGATTGATCTAAGAAAAGCTCTTGAAAAAGTAGGAATGAAGAAATATAAAGCATTTGATGCTGGACCAGATGGAGATTGGGGCTCTACGAAAGCTGCCTATGCGGATAATGCACTTAGAGACGTAGTATGGAATGATGATGCCAAAATAAAATCTTGGGTAAATTATGACGAACGTCTGCTTCTAGACAGAAAAGATCAGGTACCCCTTACTCCTAAAGTGCAAACTGTGCAACATTGGCTAGCATTGGAAGAAGGGAAAATGCCAAAAGATATGTTCAAAATAGTTAGAACAAAAATCGATGCAGCTGGAAATATGGGATGGCTTCGAGCTAATGCTGACGGAACACTTTATCAAGAAAATAATATGGTATTTAGATGGCTTCCTAACCAAACACCATCATGGCAAAAAATTTCTATCTAATTATTATTTTTTCTTTGGTCTTAATTAGCTGTAGCAATACAACTAATAAGAGTTTAGATCCGCAAATTTTTCATTTTGTAAATGAGAATTATGGCTATTCAATAGATGTTCCTTCCCGAGCTTTAATTTCCTGGAAAGGAGAGCCTCCTTCACAAGAAGAGCAAACAGGATTTGGAACATATCCGATTTTTACAAAACCAACAGAAGAGGATTTTGATATTAGTATCAAAGCTACAATCCCTTCAGAAAAATGTAAAAATTTGGGAGTTAGTAAGCCAGAAAGCGTTGAAAATATAAATAAAGAAATAAAAACAATAAAGGGTAGAGTGGATTTTTATGAAATATATCAGAATGACTTTCCTGCAGGAGAAATTCCTCGATGTCGTCCTGCAGGAGGTTTAACCGGTGTTGGATATGCACTATGCTCAGAAAAAAATGATGTTGAGATTCTTATCTGCATATCTCAAATGAAGGATGATTCTGATCAAGCTAAAGAAATTTTCGAAACCTTTAGATGGATAAAATGAAAGTAAAAATCTTTGGCTTAGTAATTTTTCTAATTGTAATTCTTACTTTGGGTGCCTTTTGGTTTATAGTTCAAAACAAACCTCAAATATCAGAAACAAAAATCACTAGTGAAAGCAGTGCAATTGACATAAAAACTTTAGCCAAAAATGAAGTGCCAATATTAAAGGATATTATTGTATTAAAGCCTCTATCTTTAACTGACAAAGAGCTTTGGAACGATAAGCTAAAGATAGAACGTACAATTCAAGCTACGCCGCTTGTAACTTTTGAGGGAATAGCTGATAAAACTATTGAGAGCGTTCTTCTTACATCCAAATGTAATGGTGAATTCTTAATGGGAACAGGGCAAGTGATACGCCCTGTTGGTACCCCGTCAATTTGGAAATGGAATATAACTATTGGAACTTCTCAAATGTGTCTTGGCAAAAATACTGTAACTATTACACCCTCAACTTGTCTCTCCGAGGAATATCCTAACAATTGTAAATTTTCAAAATTTGTTTTGCTTGACTCCAGTAATTCTAGACTTCACCCACGAACTATTACCATTGATTCTCCAAAACCAAATGAGAAGTCTATTTCAGAGAAAAAATCGATTATCTTTTCGGGTATGGCTGGAAAAGAAGTAGAAAATATTAAAGTAACAACTGCCTGTATACCATCAAGATTACGTGAAGAATTTGCAACAATTATTCAAAAACCAAAAGATACTAACAATAATTGGAAATGGTCTTTTGAGTATACAGAAGGTCTCCAAGGGATTTGTAGAGGTAATAACTATATAGATTTTTTTCCATCTACCTGCACTGAAGCATGTAGATTGCAAAAAAATTATTCATTTCTTTCACATGTAGGATTTCTTGACTCTAATGATTTAGCACTTTTCCAGCTACCTAATGTTAATGTATATGATACTGAATTTTTAAACTCTAGAATTGTTACTTTACATGGAGCTGCAGGTGTAAATGTAGGTACTGTTATGGTTAAAATAACATGCGGAAGTTTCTATGGAAGCCAAGAAGATCATATTTATCAACCTAATCTTGGCCGAAAAGCCACTGAACCCTGGGAATGGTCTTACACACTTGATACTGATAAAAAAACACTATGTCGTGGAATCAATGAACTTTCTTTTTGGGCTGATTCTGTTTCTCCACATAAGAAAATATATAGTTTTAATTTCTTTTCAAACGTTGGCTATGTGCCAGATGAAATACAAAAGAAGGTAGATGTAATTAAAAAATTTGAAACACATACAATAAAAAATATTGATGATATTAAAGAAGATAAAAATATTGCTATAGAATTAGCTTCAGATAATTCAGAATATAATTCAGCATGCCGCGATATAACTATGATGATGGATGATGAATTAGAAAAAGTGCGTGCCGCTCCTCGACTTTTGGCAAAGCAAAAAATTTCAAATAGTAATATTATTATTCAATTGCGGTTGCCTCGAGAAGGTGAAGACACTGATAACAGTATAGGATTGAATATTTCTACTGAAACACCAATACTTGAATTTATCTCAAATCATGCATCAGACATTTTATTGCCCCCTAAAATTGTTGGATGGCCCTGCGGAACTAAAGTCATTGTTTATTATATTCGTCCAGATCGTATCATTGTTGATTTAGGTACAGGATATGAATCGCCAAATTTGGCTTTATTCTTAACTGGATGTCTTCAAGGAGGCACCTTAAATACCAACTCAGTGGATAAAGAGTTAATTGATATTGGAGATGAAAATTATGATCTGCTTATTCCTGCTGTTGAATATGTGAAATTTATGGAAGATGGCTCAGTGGCCTCTACTATATTCCCCGATAAAAAAATAGACGATAAATATTGGCGCGTAGAAATATATGAATCAAAATCCTCTAATTGTAGTGACATTGGAAATGATGATGCTTACCTTCGTCCAATTTTTAATCGCAAAGAACAGATTAATGAGCTAAATGGATCTATTGAAATCACGGCTAGGCAAATTCCTGTAACACCTGGCGCTGAACTTGCGCAAGAGACTCTAGAAGAAAAAATGAGAGAGCAAGGTTATCGTGATATTTTTTGCTCCGTAAATAACGACCAACAAGTAACAATAATTATTTCTCAAATGAGTGATAATCCGACATTAGCAAAAGAAATTTTTGAAACTTTTAAATGGATTAATTAAATTTTTTACCTACTTGTATGTTATCTAACTCAATCATCGTGCATTACTTTTTTAAAGTAACTATAGTTTTATCATTTAGTGTTTTTATATCATGTCTACCAAATACAATACATGCAGCTGCTACAAGTGAGGCAAACGAAACCACAGGTATTGGTATCTCAATTGGTATGATAGATGATCAACTCAAAGTAATTACTGTCATGCCAGATTCACCTGCTGAGAGAAAAGGCCTCCCTGTATAAAAAGAAAAACGGACTTTCCAATACAGATCTTGTGG
>CAZPUU010000037.1:0-9203 GCA_964589835.1 uncultured Gammaproteobacteria bacterium | reverse complement strand
CTCGTTCAGGAGTTTGCTGAAAAATTTTTCCTGACAAAGGGTTTTGAAATAATGCGAATTCCTTCAGGCTTCCCAACAGAAGGAGAAATTGTTATTCATAAATGATTTTGGGAATCTTTACAATCTCCGGTCACAGCATGCTTCCCGTACTTCATCCATCCGATAGGGTACTTGTAAGCTCTATCCCTTATTATTTTTCAACACCAAAAAAAGAAGACATTGTTTTGTTCAAAAAAAATGGAAAGTTTATTATCAAAAGAATTGTAAAAAGTGAAAATGGCAAAATAAGTGTTGCGGGAGACAACAAGAAAGACAGTTCATATAACACCACGGTAACAAGAGAAGATATTGTCGGTAAAATGATATATAAATTTTGATGATCTTTAGTTTTTTTGGAATTATTGTTTTGCTAATTGTGCTTACATTTGTGTGGCCTCCTGACAGCCCATGGAGTCCTTGGTGGAGAACAAATAAAAAAGTTGCGAAGAAGGCATGTTCTCTAGCCGGTGTTTCACAAAAAGACATCGTATACGAATTAGGTAGTGGAGACGGAGAATTTATTTTGACTGCAGCTGAAAAATTTTATGCAAAAAGTGCCGTCGGAATAGAAATCGATTATTCGAGGTATTTATTATCAGAAATTAAAAGAAAATTAAGAAGGGTTGATAACGCAAAATTTATAAGGTCTGATTTTAAGAAGATTAAATTACACGAGGCAAGCGTTGTTTATTTTTATCTAGTGCCAAGAGTTATCGAAAGGATTCTTCCAAAATTAAAAAAGGAACTTCGTCCCGGAACAAAAGTTATAAGTTATCGATATGAGATGCCTCTTACATTGATAAAGAAAAAGGACGGGTTGTATTTGTACAAAATCTAACCAAGTTTTTTTATCCGGAGATACGTCCAACGTAATTTATCTGCCACCTTATATAATTGATATAAGGTTGGATTTATAACCAAATCAAAACTTCCGGCAAATTCCGTGTGAACTGCTCCATATCCTTCTTTAAATTTGTGAAATCCATACCAAGAATCCTTGGGATCTGGATTTTTTCCGAGAGCTCCCCACATATCAAACTTCGTAAGTCCTAAGCTCTTCCCAAAACGGATTGCTTCCCACATAATAAGATTTGAGGCCATTACATTCCTGTGTTGAGAGCTCGATGCACCGTATGGATAATACAAGGTGTCATGGAATACGAAAAGTATCCAAGAGGCAAGCGTAATTTGTTTGCCATCTTCGGGGGTGTAAACTGCTCGCATGAGATGAGCTGTCAGCTTATTGTTTTTGATCTTTTCGTCTTTACCATTGTTATTTCTAGAGCGGAGTGTTTCCCACAACTTTTTGTGATAAGAGGGGGTGTGTGCATAGAATTTTTGGCGGGCTGTCGTTTCTTTGGTGAGTAGTAGATATTCCGCAAAAGACTTTTCAGTATTTTCTTCTACAATTTCTACTCCGTGTTTTGTTGCGACCCGTATGTTGTAGCGTGTTTTTGGATGAAAGTTTTTTTGCAATTCTTCTTCGCTTTTTGAAATATCCAAGACAAAAGTAAATTTAGTAAAAAGAGGATGAAAGGAGCGGCGTAATTCTAAATTTTCTAACAATCTAATCTTGTCTGTCAGAATATTAGGTTCGAGTTGAATAAATATGCAATCATTTATTTTTCCAATTCTTTTTAATTCTTCAATCGCAATTTTTGTTGGAGTTAATCCTTTCGGAAGATATCCGATTGTATATTTCGTTTTTGGAACCTTATGCAGTGTAAGTGTAAAGCCGTCGATAAAACCGTTTTTCTTTCGAAGACCACGCCGAATAACGGTTACGCCGGTTGCTTTTCTAAATTCTCCCCATTCGTAAGATTGAAGAGGATGGGTAGCAATGGCATTAAATTCTTTTTTTTCTTTTTCGGTTATATCGATCCACATGTTGTTACCAGTATTCGCTATTTGTCGTTGTCGTGTCAATATTATTATACGCGAGGACTTCATCCGGTAATTCATAAATAAAACGCGATGGAGTAGATGTATTGCGTTGTCCGAATATGACTCTTTGTTTTGCAAAGAGCAAATAGAGATGTTCTTTTGCTCTTGTTACCCCCACATAACAAAGTCTTCTTTCCTCCTCAATATCTCCGTAATCAAAGAGACTTTGTGCATGGGGAAAGACCCCCTCTTCAAGTCCGACAATAAATACCATTTTAAATTCGAGACCCTTTGCTGCGTGCATGGTCATGAATGTTACAGCATCTGTTGTTTCTTGGATTTTTTGTCCATCAGGCATGTATTCTTGTTCAACAAGCGCAACATTTTCCAAAAATTGAATAAGATTTGGAAATTCGAGAGCTACCGAACGTAGCTCTTTTATGTTCTCGAGTCGTGCCCTGTCTTCGCTGTCCTCAGCATCATAGCGGTCAAGATACCCTGATCGCTTCAGAACTTCATCTATAATTTCAATTGTCGTTTTTGTCTCTATATAATTTGCTTCATTAAATTCCCGTCTGTAAAATTCGAACTCTTCAAATCTTTTTTTTCCTAATTTCTGAATTCTTTTCAGTGCTACTTCATCTGCTTGATTTGAAAGATACGAAATATAAGAAAGAACATCTTTTACTTCTTTACGGTCGTAAAATCTGACTCCCCCAACTAATTTATAAGGAATTCCATAATGAAGAAAGACTTCTTCAAGCGTGCGGGATTGCGCATTCATCCGATACAATACCGCAACGTCGTTGAGACTAAAATCTGAGTCAATCCGTTGCTTGTTATTAATTGCTTTCACAATATATTCAGCCTCTTTATGTTCATTTTCGGCTTCGTAAATACTTATCTCTTCCCCTGCCTTGTTGTCGGTCCAGAGTTTTAATACCGGGTGGGAATTGTTATTTGAAATGATCGAATAGGCCGCGTCAAGTATTGTCTGGGTTGATCTGTAATTTTGTGACAGCTTGAATACTTTTGCCTGTGGAAAATCTGTCTTAAATTTTTCCAGATTCTTATAGTCAGCACCTCTAAAAGAATAAATACTTTGTGAGAAATCCCCGACTATGCAGATGTTATTGTGTCTTCCGGAGAGTAATTTTGTAAGCTTATATTGACTCAAATTCGTGTCTTGGTACTCATCGACAAGGATATACTGAAATTGATCACGGTAGAATTCTAGTGCCTTTTCGGACTCTTTAAATAATGCATTTGTTTTATTGAGGAGATCATCAAAATCAAGAGCATTTCTTTCTGCAAGGAACGCTTGATAGAGAGGATAAATTTTTGCTACTCGCTCCTGGATATATCCCCTGGCGAGTTTTGCATATTGGAATTCATCTATCATTTGGTTTTTCGCACTTGATATTGCTTCAAGAGCTGCTTTTGGACGCATATCTTTTATTGAAAGTTCCAGTTTTTCGTAGCAATCTTTGATCGTCTCCAGTTGATCGCTTGTATCGTAGATTACAAAATTATGAGGTATTCCTATGGCTGTTCCGCTTCTACGAAGTATTCGGGCGCATAATGAATGAAAAGTCGCAACCGTTGGTAGTGTGCCGACCGGGGTAATATCTGCCGCATGGAGAAGGTTTGTAATCCGTTCTTTCATAGACCCTGCGGCTTTATTGGAAAACGTGACCATTAAGATATTTTGAGGTGCAATATTTTTTTCCGAGATAAGATATAGTACTTTATGCACAAGAACCCTCGTTTTTCCACTTCCAGCCCCTGCCAGAATTATCATTGGCCCCTCAGTATTGACTACAGCTTCTTGTTGTTCACGATTGAGTCTATTGAGTAGGTCATGCATTTGGTATAATTATAAACCATAAACATACTTCTTCATGGATACAAAATATTACATAGCGAATTGGAAATCCAACAAAAATAAACAAGAGGCGTTAACCTTTCTGCAAGGAGTGAAGGAAAAAATTGGTAGCCTGGATTTAAATGGAAAGGTCATTATTATTGCTCCACCTTTTCATCTTCTTGATGTCTGCCGGGAGTACATAGACAAACATGAATTGCCAGTTTCTCTCGCTTCACAAAATGTTTCATCATTTCCTCCGGGTGCTTATACGGGTGAAGTAAATGCAAAGCAACTTAAAGAGTTTGTAGAATACACAATTATCGGGCACTCGGAGAGGCTTAAATATATGCATGAAACAGATGCTGATATCGAGAATAAAGTGCGTGAGTCGATTTCCGAAGGGATTATCGTTGTGCAATGTGTGCAGGATGAAAATAGTAAGGTGCATAAAGGTGTATCGATAATTGCGTATGAGCCTCCGAGCGCAATCGGTACTGGAAATCCTGATGACCCAGAGCATATTTCTCAGGTTTTTGAATCCATTGTAAGTAATAACTCGGGAATGACTGTCTTATATGGGGGAAGCGTTAAGCCTGAGAATATTGCTCAGTTCGATTCTGTTGACAAGCTTTCAGGGTATTTGGTGGGTGGAGCAAGTCTTGAAAGTGAATCTTTCCTCGCACTTCTTAATGGTTAAAGAAACAAAAATCCAAAAGAAAAATATCCTGCTTCTGGGCGGAGTGATTCTGCTTATCCTTATCGGGATATTTAAAAATCAAATTTCATCATTGCTAAACATTTTTTACGGAGTAACTATCGATAAGGCGATTAATTTAACGAACAAAGAAAAAGAATCCTTTAACATCGTTCTTTTAGGAATTGGCGGCGCGAAACACGATGGGCCGGATCTTTCCGATACAATAATTTTTGCCAATGTAAATGTGAAGCAAAACAAGATGCATATGTTCTCGATTCCCCGGGATCTATGGATCCCTGATGTAAATGACAAAATTAATTCTATATATGCTGACCAAAAGGAGAAGGGAAGGGGTATCCCAGCGGTAAAAAGTGTGCTCGGGAAAATTACCGGACAGACGATTGATTACGTGTTGGTTCTTGACTTTGAAGGCTTTACAAAGTTAGTTGATCAGCTGGGGGGAATCGATGTAGATGTAATAAATACTCTTGATGATTATCATTATCCATTAGAAGGACTGGAAGAGGATGAGTGCGGAAAAACTGAGGAGGATATTAAAGCTTTTACCGCTACGGTTTCTGCAGAGATCGAATTGTGGGAGTATTTTCCATGCCGCTACAAACACCTGCACGTCCCAAGAGGAAATAACCACCTCGATGGTCAATTGGCCCTTGAGTTCGTAAGGTCCCGCCACGGGGTGGGGGTTGAGGGTAGCGATTTTGCGCGTTCGAGGAGGCAACAACTTGTAATTTCTGCACTGAAAGAAAAAGCTTTTTCTTTAGGTGTGATACTAAACCCCGTGAAACTTATCGGTGTATATAATATTTTAAAAGATAACATTGATACTGATATTAACATTGAAAAAGTTGATGATTTTATAAAGCTTGCTAGACAATTGCAAAATGGTGAAATTACAAGTCATGTTGTCGATCAAGGAGACGAGGCGAATAATAGATATGGACTTCTTGCAAATCCGCCAATATCCGAAGAGTATCGATTTAAATGGGTTTTGTCTCCAAGAATTGGGAATGGAAATTATACAGAAATTAAAGCGTACATAGAATGCATCATTGATGACATTAATTGTGAAGTTGGAGAAGCGGGAATTGTCACGCCGGCTCCAAGCAGTAAAGTATCTTCCAAAGAAATCCGTTAATTCACTTTATAGATAGAGACGGAGCCATTTTTGTATACGATTTTCCCCAGCTGGTCAAATTTCCGTTCCAGGATATTGGGATATTTTGTTCTTTCAAGGTCGCCAACATATATATAAGATATCTTGTATTTACCAATAAGCTTTTTCGTTTGAGGGATAGACTCTTCATACAGTTGTCTTATATCATCGAGTCTGGATTGCGGAAAGTTGTACCCTCCCCGCCATAGCCATTCATGAACCGTCCAGCCAAGTGGTGTAGGAAGTCCCGTATTTGCCGAGATGCGCCCGTAGTCGGTATATGAATCTCCCTGCGCTTCCAGAATTACCGGTTGGCCCTGAATATTTTTTTCTATCCAAAGGATTGCTTTGTGGTCATCCGGGTACAGAGTTTTCAAATAAGAGATACCGTTTAACCCTTGATAATTCTTAAGATCTGAAAAATACGACGAAACTGCAAAATAGGGATACATCAATATAAGAGTAAGAAAGGTCATCGTAACTGGGATCCAAAGGATGCGTTTGCCATGATGGAACAGATACGTAATAGAAAAACTTGTCACAAGAGACAACATGATAAATGCCTGATATCCAAGTTTAAACATTGTGTTTGCACGATAATGAGCCGGATAAATATCTTTTACATAAATGAACTCCGGAATAGCGATAAGGATTGTTGATAATAAAATTAGAGTAAGCACAAAAATTAAAGCAATGGAAGGCTTTGTTAGTTTTAAAAGTTTTAGAATTAAAGCTACCGAGAAAAAATAAAAGAAGCCATAGAGTATAATCAGCATCCAGAACGGCGTTCTTTGGCAGTGATCTGCTTCGAAAAGGAACGGCCCAATTTTGCCAATTTTTACGAGGAATTCAGGGGCGCACAAAACGCCTATGCCGGAAACGAAGGGTTTGAAGTTGAAGTTAAAAGGAAAAGAAAAAATAAGATAAGTAATAAGAGTAAAGAGTAAATATTTAAAAGAGGAAAGTATGTAGTTTTTCTTATTTGTTACCTTTTTAAGATATTGGAACCACCGGATTTTTTTAGAAGTTTTAAATTTTAAAACAGAGCTTGTAAGAAGCATAACCGTTATTGAGAAAAGAAGAAAATATATCATCCCATCCCATGCATTTGTCATATACATAATTGAAAGCATGAAGGATACAAGTAGCGCCATTTTGTATGTAATTTTTTTTGAGAGAAAAATGGTAAGAATGAGTCCTATTGTCAGAAAAACAAAGGGGATATCAAGAACATGCCCATGAAGATCGGATACAACAAAGGAATAAGATGGAAATTCATGAATTGTAAAAGGAATAAATCGAGTAGCGTTCGGATACCAGTAGCTATTCGGAAAACCCGCTGCTAAAGAACCATCAATAAATTTTCCTAGATTAAATGGCAGTTGCCAAAACGGTATTGGGTTTTCGGCAGGAGTGTACGGTCTAAAGAAAGCATAAATCGTATGAAGATTTCCACCCAGGGCAGTAATGATTCCAGCCAGTACTCCCGAAAGTAGGCTTGCTCTTTTTAATTTCAGTCCTTCATAGGTTAAAGTTGAGACTATAGAAAAGGCACCGGTTACAGTGAATGCAAATATTGTTGAAAGCATTAGGTTAAAGGCTATTGCCCCCGGAACATTCGTAATTTTAATGCTAATGGCGGTTACTAAATGTCCAAAGTAATAATAGTTAATCGAATGCGGAGGAAACCACATGTCTACCGGTGGGAAATGAGTACTTCTCAAGATCGAATTAATGAAACCGTAATCCATATACTTCTCAAGCCCATGAATATCCGGTTGGAAAGATTTGATATACGACCAAAAAAGAAGCGATACGAGGAATATTAATTCTTGTAACAACATTATGACGATCATTCTTCTTGGAATTCTTATTATGTTTTTTTTGATATAAAAAAAGTTAACAATGACCATAACGGCCAGAATCATGAAGAGGCTCATTCTCTCGAAAGGCATTATTCGGAAAGTTCCTAACAGAAAAACTATATAAGAGAAAAATGCGAGTCCGAGTACTTTTGAGAAAATATATCCTTTATCAAAAAATTTGGGAAATAATTTTAATGTAACGGGGAGGAACAAGATGCCTAAAGAAAAGAAATACAACCACCACTTTACTATATAAAAGATATCGCTCTCCATGTTAAGGAAGGTATTTTTCCAGATGACCCAAACTCCTAATCGGAGTTATATTTTTCGGAAGCTTGATATTCATTATATCGTTTGTGACCCAATATATTGAGAGGTCCGGCATTTTTTTTGACAGGTAGAGCGAGAGTTGTAAATCATCGTCAACATATACATCAATGTTCAGTTTTTTTATAGTTGCCTCCTTGAATAAGTGCGGTTGTTGATCATTGAAGTTGAAAAATATTCCATCAAAGCATTTGTCTAATTTGTATTTTTTTAATATTTCTTCTGTGCGTTTTTTGAGAAATGAAAAACGGCTTGATATGAGGTATGTTTGATAGTTCTTTTTGCCTGAAATTTTTTTGAGAAAAGTGATATTGTTTTTGATCGGTTTTCGGAGGGTTGGATGGTGAGACAAAACCCTTATTTTTTGCTCTATATTTCCTGGGTATCGATAATGCAATTCAGCCGTCTTCATGTCACTTTTCTTAAAAACGGACGTTCCTTTATAGAGAAAATCAATAACAAAGTACGGAAGCATCGGCGGGTAGTCGATAAATACTTTGTCAAAATCAAATCCAATGCGCATATTTATTTGAAGAATTTTTGTGCAAAATCAACCAATTTGAAATTCCAAACAGTTCTGTGAGTGGTTCCTTCTTTTCCAATAAATTCTGCTCTGTGTTTTTTATACCAGTCATAGCTTTCGGTAAGAATATCTACGTTACTTTTCGTCGCTTTATATCCGAGGCGCTTTTTTGCCTTTTCTATGCTTACGTATGAATCAACCGGAAAAGTTTTATAGTGCCAGGCAACCAATGGTGAGAGATTGAATGCTTCAAGTATTGCCAGGACAATTTGAATAGGTCTGACAGGCAGCGCTACTATTTTACTTTTCGATTGAGCGTGCTTAATAAGTGCACCAAGATCCTCTTTCCATGTTCCAAATTTCTCAGCTCCGATATTAAATATTTCACCTCGAATTCTTGTTAGAAGAGCGCTTTCAATGGCTCCACATAAGTCGATAACTTCAAGCAGTTGATAAAGATTGTTTCCTTTTCCGAGAATAAATACAGGACGGTTGCTATAAATGGCCTCAAACCAGATAGTGAACACTCCCAATCGTTCCGGTCCCAAGAAAGATTTTGGCCTAAGGATATTTACCGGCAGACCCTTTTTTTCATACTGAAGACATAATTTTTCCGCTTCTGCTTTCGATTCTCCGTAATTTCCAATGGGATAAATTTTATCAGTTTCTTTCTCGGGTAAAGTTCTTGGAACTCCATACATTGCAGTTGTTGAAATGAAAACAAGTTTTTTAACCCTGTTTTTCAAAGCAGCCTTAAGTACTTGTCGGGTACCATTTACATTGACATCAAAAATGTATTTTTTATTATGATGAATCGGGAGTGCAGC
>CAZPUU010000036.1:3451-9262 GCA_964589835.1 uncultured Gammaproteobacteria bacterium | reverse complement strand
TTTACTTTATCAAAGATTCTCTTTTCTATTACTCGCTTATGCCTAAGTTAACCGAAATGCTATATATACCATCGTTATTGATGTGGAGTGAGCAGGGCGCAAAATTAACGCATTTTGTATTTGGGGTTTTTACAACAATTGTTGTTTTTAGGATCCTACGGCTTTTCTTATCACGTTCATTTTCATTGTTGGGAGCATTGATTTTCTATTCCAGTCCTGTTGTGTCATGGCTTTCAATAACAGCATATTCCGATCTGTCGCGCTCATTTTATGAGACACTTGCACTTTATTATTTCCTATTATTTACCAAAAAAAATCAGAGCAAGAACTTGCTCTGGAGTGCAATTATGATGGGGTTTGCGATTTGTACAAAAGTCGTATCGATAGGTACAATTCCCGTCTATGTATTGATGATTTTGCTCTGCAGTAAATTGAGTATGGTCAAAAGGATTACGTTCAGCGGAATGTATGTCCTAACGGCGATTTTGCTAGCCGCTCCGTGGCTTGCTTATTCATATTTTCATACGGGTAATACATTTTATCCACTTTTTACCCACGTCACACTTCGAAATTTTACACCAGACTTGCTATCTCCCGTAACACTCATTAAAACACTCATTGAGACATTGCTCTTTGCTCCGGATCCACTTCACCCTTTCTATGTGATGTGTATACCTTTTATTTTTTTGGCGTTGGGATTCCTCTTTAAAAAAAACAAGCTTATTTTGGTCTATACTGTCACGAGTTTTCTTGTTTGGTATTTCACTACACAGTCCGGAGGGACACGTTTTTTAACTTCATATCTTCCCGTCTATACAGCCATAGGATTAGTAGCCATCCAACAAGTTAAGGATAAATTTGTCGAAAAACTGACGCTATTGGTCATATTTGTAATATGCGTGGTAAGTATATCGTACAGAGGGGTAGCCAATATGCGGTATGTACCATTTCTATTTGGTTTTGAGTCAAAACAAGAATTTCTTTTAAATCAACTAAATTTTTCTTTCGGTGATTTTTACGACGAAGATCAGAAAATAAAAGAGATAGTAGGTGGTAGCAGGGTACTTTTGGTAAATATGCACAACCTTTTCTATGTAGACTTTGAATTTACTCTAGATAGGGGCGATCCTGCCGGATATGAGTATGTACTTGTCCAAAGAGCATCCCTACCTGAGAAATTTAAAAAAGCAAGTAAAGTGTATGAAAATGATAAAACCGATGTTATTCTTTATAAATTATGATTGAGCGGAGTATAAGGCTTTTGACATACGCATTTTTGGCTGTTTTTCCATTTGGGCTTCTGGTGAGATTCAAATTAGCAACTAATGTATATATAACTCCTCAGGATGTTATCGTTGGCTTGCTTTTTATGCTTCTCGTATTTCGAAAGAGTAGAATCAAGTCATTTAAAAATTATTTATTGTTGCAGGCAATTTTTCTCTCAGTTGGTCTGTTGAGTCTTTTGATAAATCAACTTATCTACAGAGACGTAAATGTTTTTGTTTCTGTGGCGTATACCATGAGATATATTATGTATCTTTCGCTCATTTTAGTTCCTCAATATTTTAAAAATAGCGTGCAACTCATAAATGCTTTTGTTCTTTCGGGGACTACACTTCTTCTTATTGGTTTTTTCCAACTTTTCTTTTATTCCGACATGCGGCCGTATATTCATCTGGGGTGGGATAACCATCTATATAGACTCGTCGCTACATTTTTCGATCCGAATTTTGTCGGTGTCTATTTTGCCCTTTTTACTCTTTTTCTTTTTATTGTTGTCTCAAAACTGCCGTTTAAAAAGAGCATTCCTTATCTGTTGCTCGCGTTTTTTTCAGTTGTTGCTGTGTATGTTACGTATTCACGGACTGCTTTGCTGAGTTTTGTCGCAAGCCTTTGTGTTCTTGCAATCTTTACTAAAAGATTGAAGCTACTTCTGATTTTTTTATTTGCTGGTGTTGCAGTTCTATTTCTCGTTTCAGACATGCATATTGAAGGGTTAAACCCCTTTAGAACGGCTTCTGTCAATCATAGATTCCAAACAGTACTGGACACCCAAAAGGTAATAGAAAAGAATACGCTCATCGGCGTAGGATTTAATGCTTACCGGTATGCCCAAATCCGATATGACTTGCGAAGTACGGCCGGTGCATCAATTAGTAATGCAGACGCCGGGTCGGACAACAGCTATCTATTTGTTCTTGCGACTGTTGGCATTTTTGGACTTATTCCTTATATTCTCAGTTACTGGTTCCTTATAAAAGAGATATTTAGTCTCAGAACGGTACAATCAAAAATCGTTATTGCGATGATTTGTTGCGTTTTAGTATCCAGTATTTTTACAAATATTCTGTTTTACACACCAATTTTAGCTTGGTTTTTCCTGAGTATTTCTCTTTTTCGGGGCATTAAGGGGAGTAGGTAATTTTTATTTGTTTCTCCGAAGTGCTACCGGCCGGATTGGTCGCTACAATCCTGATTTGATTTTCTCCATCGGAAAGTTGAAAAATATATGAGAATTCTCCGTTCGACTCGACAATTGCTCTGAACGAATTTACCGATACCGTATTGTCAGGATCGGTAGTACCGGTTATTGATATATTTTTATCGGCTTTTGCGAAGGAAGCGCCATCAGTTGGGGACGAAACTTCTAATTTTGGTTTGTCTGAAATGTAGGATATTTCAAATTCTTCGCTAAAAGCACTCGTCTTTTCGCCTTTTACAAGCCTTGCCTTAACAATATTTTTTCCTTTTGAAAGTGGAATTCCTTTTGCCTCGAAAGTATTTTTTTCAAGATCAATTTCATCTTCAAGCTCGTCATTTACATAAATTTCTACCGTTCCTGCGTCAGTTTGTGCCGTTCCGCTGAAGGAAATGTGCGCACTTTGAGTGGCAGTAGCAATTCCTGTCAGGGTTGGCGGTTGTATAACCTCTTTTCCTGTTAGAAGAGATTCATTTTCTTTATCGGCGCCACGTATTGTGTAGACAACATTTCCAAAAACATTAATAAGCAGCGGTCCAAATTGAAAAAGTATTGCTATCAAAACAATAATGCCTATCGTAAAAAGCGTTGCTTGCTTTTTATTTTGTTTTTCGCTGTTTCTGCCCAGTCTTGATGACCTGACTCGTCTTTGAATCATGAAGTTAGTGATGTTTCGCCTTTCCGGCGACTTTTAATTCCAACAGTGATTTCTGAAGCTCTTTCTCTGCCATTATGAGGTCGGCAGTGCTTTGTTTGTTGGCAATAAATTCTTCGGCCCGTTTTTTTGCTTCTTCAGCTTTTGCTATTTGAATATTTTCAGCTTTTATCGCATAGTCGGAAAGAACAGTAACTAGCTCATCTCCTACTTCTAAGAATCCGCCGACTATAGCAATGACCGTTTGCTTGCCGGCTTTTTTTATGGTGAGGGTTCCTTCCGATAATTTAGAGAAGAGCGGAGTGTGGTGGGTAAGGAGCGATATTTCACCATTTTCTGTTGGAAGACTTACTTCTTCAACAGAATCATTAAAAACTTCCCCTAAGGGTGATAAGATTTGAAGTTGAAACATAGTGCTTATTTATTTTTTGCGGCTTCATCTATTGTGCCAATCATGTAGAAAGCACTTTCCGGTAGATTATCATATTTTCCTTCAAGGAGTTCTTTAAATCCTTTAACCGTATCTTGAATTTTAACGTATTTTCCCGGGTGACCGGTAAATATTTCAGCCACAAACATTGGTTGTGTAAGAAATCTTTGTATTTTTCGCGCACGTGCTACGGTGAGCTTGTCTTCGTCTGACAATTCGTCTATTCCGAGGATTGCAATAATGTCTTGCAGATCTTTATAGCGTTGAAGTACACGTTTTACCGCGGAGGCTACTTCATAGTGGTCCTGTCCTACAATGTTGGGATCAAGGAGCCTTGAGGATGATGTAAGAGGGTCTACTGCCGGATAGAGACCTTGCTCCGCGATTGACCGCTCAAGTGTTACCGTGGCGTCTAAGTGGCCAAAAATCGTTGCAGGAGCAGGGTCTGTATAGTCATCAGCAGGAACATAAACCGCCTGCACGGAAGTGATAGAGCCCTTATTGGTTGATGTGATTCTTTCCTGAAGGGACCCTATATCGGCTGCCAGAGTTGGTTGATACCCTACTGCTGATGGAGTTCGTCCAAGTAGGGCAGATACTTCGCTTCCGGCTTGCGCGAATCTAAAGACGTTATCTATAAAAAGAAGTACGTCCTCATTTTTCTCATCTCTAAAGTACTCTGCCATGGTAAGCGCCGTAAGTCCGATTCTAAGTCTATTGCCCGGCGGCTCATTCATCTGTCCAAAAACCATGACTGTTTTGTCCAAAACATTTGCTTCCTTCATCTCAAGCCAGAGATCGGTTCCCTCACGGGTTCTCTCTCCAACTCCGGCAAACACCGAGTGCCCATGGTGAACCATGGCAATGTTTCGAATCAACTCTTTCACAACAACCGTTTTTCCTACTCCGGCCCCTCCAAATATTCCAACTTTTCCACCTTTTGTAAATGGTGCGATAAGATCGATAACCTTGATTCCTGTTTCCAGCATTTCAGGCTTCGTGCTTTGTTCTGAGAGTGGGGGCGCCTCGTTGTGTATGGAAGCGGTTTTAGTTTTGGCCGGTAAATCGGCAAGTCCGTCAATCGGTTGCCCCAAAACATTAAAAATTCTGCCCAGAGTGTCACTACCGACAGGGACAGAAATAGGTTTTCCAGTTGCAGTGACTTCTGTTCCCCTCGCAAGGCCTTCAGTCGGTCCCATGGCAATTGTTCTTACTTCGTTATTTCCCATTTCAAATTCCGTCTCAAGAATAAGCTCTTTTCCTTTTCCGAGGTCCACCTTAAGGGACTCATAAATTGTAGGAACATCTTTCTCAAACCGGACATCTACGATCGGTCCCTGAATTCTTATAACGATACCTTTATTTGTCATATATTTGCGCTGTTTGAAAGATCTAAGATCTCATTGGTAATTCTTTCTTGGCGTGACTTATTATAAACAAGGTTCAAGTATTCGGCAATATCGAAGGCGTTATTTTTCGCATTTTGCATCGCAACCATTTGCGCAGCCTGCTCAGAGGTGAAGGCTTGTAAAAGAGAGTTATACAATTGGACTTGAAGATAGTATGGTAGCAACTCATCTAGCAATTCCACTCTTCCCGGTTCAAAAAGAGAAGTGTCCCCCAAATCTTTTTCTTCAGTTTCAAACTCGAGCGGAAGAAGTTGCTTTACCGATGGGGTTTGTGTGAAGTATGATACAAAATCAGCGTAGAGTATTCCAACAGAAGAAATTTCTCCCTTTTTTAGTTCGTTGTCAATAATGTCTTTCAGCTGATAAACGAGGGAATAATCGGGGAGGGTGGTCCCCATAGGATAAGAGAACAGAAGCTCGCAGCTCAATTTTGAGGCAAAAAGACCCACTTTTTTTCCTATGGTTACTATTTTGGTATTACTGTCATCTATTTCCATAAGTTTTTTATACAGATTTGTATTGAGTGACCCGCAAAGACCCCTATCGGGACTTATTGCTATGATAAGTTTTTTGTTTTGATGTTTCTTCTGTGCCGAGCCGTCCGGTTGCACCAAATACGGGTGCGTGAAGGGGGTATCTTTGAGTGAATGTAGAACCTTTGAAGTGGTAATCGTGATTCTGTCTGCGTACGGCTTGTTATTTTGAGAAGCCGCTTGAGCCTTTTTTATTTTTGAGGCTGCTATCATCTCAAGAGCTTTTGCAATTTGTGCAATATTTTTAGATGTTCTGATTCTTCTTTTGAGTAGTTGAAGATTTTGGGCCATTTATTTACTTTTTA
>CAZPUU010000036.1:0-3351 GCA_964589835.1 uncultured Gammaproteobacteria bacterium | reverse complement strand
GTTCTGATTCTTCTTTTGAGTAGTTGAAGATTTTGGGCCATTTATTTACTTTTTAAGAGTCTTTTTAAAGCTTTCAATACTGCTTTTTAGCTCGGAAATGGTTTTATCATCCATTTTGTCGCCTTTTTTGATCTTTTTGACAAGCTCTTTATTTTTTATTTGCAAAAAGCCCATTACTTTTTCTTCAAATTCTGCAACTTTTTCGACCGGAAGGTCATCGAGTAACCCTGTTGCAGCCGAATAGATGCTGACAACTTCCTCAAACTCTGCCATTGGTCGATATTGAGGTTGCTTCAGAATCTCGTTGACTCTTTTTCCCCTCTCGATTTTTTGAAGAGTTGCTTCATCAAGATCGCTCCCAAATTGTGCAAATGCAGCAAGCTCTCTGAATTGGGCACTCTCAAGCCTAAGAGGTCCGGCAATTTGTTTCATGATTTTGGTCTGCGCGGCACCACCTACCCGGGAAACCGACTGACCGGTATTAATAGCCGGTCTGACTCCTGAGTTAAAGAGATCGTTTTCCAGGTAGATTTGTCCGTCCGTAATGGAGATAACGTTGGTCGGGATGTACGCGGAATTATCTGCCGCTTGGGTTTCTATGATGGGAAGCGCAGTAAGTGATCCTCCTCCTTTCGCATCTGCCATTCTTGATGAACGCTCTAATATTCTTGAGTGGAGATAGAAAATATCGCCTGGATAGGCTTCACGTCCTGCTGGTCTTTTCAGAAGCAACGATAATTGACGGTATGCCCAGGCGTGTTTTGAGAAATCATCAAAGACGACAAGTACATCTTCTCCGCGGTCCATGAAATACTCGCCGATTGCCGTAGCTGTAAATGGAGCAAGATATTGAAGTGCTGCAGTATCTGAAGATGACGCTGCGACAATTATTGTGTAGTCCATAGCCCCTTCCTCGGTAAGTTTCCCTATGATACGGGCGATATTGCTTCTTTTTTGACCGATCGCACAATAAATACAAATAACCCTCTTTAGCCCCAAGTCCTGCTTTTTTTGATTGATAATAGTGTCTATTGCGATGGCAGTTTTACCGGTATTTCTGTCTCCGATAATAAGTTCTCTTTGTCCGCGGCCGATAGGTGTCATGCTGTCGATGGCTTTGATGCCGGTTTTAAGAGGTGTGTCTACAGGTTGCCTGTCAATAACTCCCGGTGCTATTTTTTCAAGAGGATAGAGGTCTCCCTTAAGCGAAAGTTTTTTTCCATCAAGTGGATTTTCCAATGGGTCGACAACCCGTCCGATCAGCTCATCGCTGCCGATTGCTCCCAAAATCTTTCCGGTAGTTTTGATAGTATCCCCTTGCTTTATATCGATAGAATCTGAAAGGAGGATTATTGAGGTAAAGTCTTCGTTGAGATTGAAGGCAAGCCCTCGGGTGCCGTTTTGAAATTCAACTTCTTCTCCAAACCCGAGCCGGGATAGTCCGGTTGCTTGGATAATTCCGTCCCCGACGCTCTCAACTATGCCTACATTCTCCATTTTGGAGTCTATATGTACGGTTGATAGCCTTTTTTCAATTTGCTTGATTAGATCTTCAGCTTTCATATTAATTTTTCAATTCTTCTATGGTGTCATTTATATATTTTTTGACTGTAAAGTCAATAATCAGATCGTCCTGTTGTAATTTGATTCCTCCCCCGAGGGTAGGGTCAATTACATTTTCTATATTTTTCCCCACAAACATATCATGAATTGTATTGATCGTTTCTTTCGAGAGTTCGCTTGCACTTGATACTTTTACGTTTTTTCTTTGTAGCTCCAGATTGTAGAATCTCAAGAATAATTTCAGCTCAAGCTTGTTGAGTCTTGTGAGCACGAACGACTCAATATCTTGCGGAATAACGCTATTCTGAGACGCTATCTTTGCCAATGTTTTTAACTTTTCTTTACTGTACATTTTTTATTTTTGAGACGCTCTTTTTGATAAGCGTTTCGGTTTCTTTCTTGTCAAAAAGTCCCTGGATTGTGTTCTCAAGAATTGTCCGGGCTATTTCGAGGGACATATTTTTTGATTCTTTTTTAAAGTTTTCTTTCTCAAGAGCAATTTGTTGTTGCGTTGCTACCATCATCTTGGCAATTTCACTCTTTGTTGCCTCCATCATTTCCTCTTTCATTTTTTGTGCCTGATTTTTTGCTTCAGTCATGATTTCTTCTGCTTCGATTCCTGCGTCTCTTAATATCGAATCTCTTTGTTCTTGCGCTTTTTCAAGAGCCAATTGCGCATGTTCTGCATCTTTTAAGCCTTTCGATATTTTTTTTGCTCTATCCTCAAGTGTTTTTATGAGGGGTTTGTAAAGAAACTTTTTGAATACGAAAACAATTATCAAAAAATTGATAATTTGTGCCGCAAAAAGCCTCAGATCAAATCCAAATTGATTTAGTATTTCCATATTTTCCTGAAAATTCGTATGTTGAGCAAGCCTTGCTACTCAACACAGGAATTAGCACGAATGAAAAGCATTGTGCAACTCTTTGACTTATTTAATAAAGGCCAAAATAAGTGAATAAATAGCAATAGCTTCTGCAAATGCCATTCCCAAAAGCATTGGGGTAAATAGCTTGCCTGCAGCTTCAGGATTTCTTCCGATTGCCTCCATGGCTTTGTAGCCGATAAGCCCGATCGCAACCGCGGGAAAAATACCTCCAAATGCAATAATAGCTCCACCTGTAAGTGTAAATTCCATAATTTAAGTAATACTCACCCCCTTCTTGTAATTAATGTTCTTCTCCATGATGTTTTTGTGTTAGCATCGACATAAATACAAGTGTCAACATCGAAAAAACGAGTGCTTGCACGATTGCAACTATCGATTCCAAGAGCAAAAAAGGAAGCGGCGCCAAAAAAGCGAACAATCCGGAGATTGTTGCCAGCACCACTTCACCTGCGTATATATTACCAAATAACCTGAATGAAAGCGAGAATATTTTTATAAACTCCGAAACCAATTCCAAAAGTCCTACAAAAAGCATGATTGGATTTAGAACAAAATAGCGTGATAGATAATCCGAGAGTCCGGTGAATCTGATACTCAGTGCATGAGTTGCTATGAGGGATATTACTGCAAGAGCAAGTGTGGCATTAAAGTCGCTGGTTGCGGGTCTTAGAAGTGACACAAGGTGCTCTTTGGGTTCTTCTTTAGCTTCTTTTGCCGTAACCGCTTCGTGCGGATCTTCTTTTACCGTCTCTTCATGTGCGGTTTCGGTTTTTGAGATTGAACTCTCGTGTGCTTTTGGAGTAATACCGATAGAGCCTATTCCCGGTAAAAGTCCCAAAAAGTTCGAAAAAACAATAAAGATGAAAAATGTCATCACCCACGGAAAAATAGCCATAGT
>CAZPUU010000035.1:0-9490 GCA_964589835.1 uncultured Gammaproteobacteria bacterium | reverse complement strand
TATCTATTGCAAGTTGTAAATGTGCTGGAATTAACCCCTGACCATCCTGCAAAAATCGGATGGGTAAAGTTAAAACCAAGGTAAAATTATACCAAAATAAGGAAAAATATACAAATATTATAGGACGTATAAATTCAGGAGATTATGGATGGGAGGGGCCCCGCGATGCGGGACCCCTCTTACTTGTGACTGGCGGGCAGTTATGCCCTCTTGGCGCGCTTCTTTTTGGGCGGCGTATTATCGATGGCGGGCTCGCGGCTCTTCCCGGCGATTCGCAACGTTCCGTTGGCAGTCTGGTAAAGCAACCACAACGCGGTCGATTTACCACCATACTGTTGAACGATGGCAGCTGCTGCTCTTGTAGTCCCTGCTTTCTCGCAGTTCTTGCACATCGGCTTGCCCTTGTACGAAGCGTGACCTTCGTACGGCTCGGAGAAGGTGATCTTGCCCCACATCGGGGCACAGAAGATATACTCCCCCGTATCCGAAAGGTGGCTTCGCTTGCCGCTCTCTGTGTCTGAAATCAGCCACCCAAAGACACTCATAGAGAACCCTCCGTGGTGTTCCGAGCAAGTTTGTCGGTAAGCCGCCAGAACTCGTACTCGAAGTTCCAGGCGGTTATCTCGATGAGCCCGTCTTTTACGACGGGCTTGCCCCGATCGTCAAGCTTTACCTCGACGACCAACAATTCCCTTTCATCTGGGGGACGGTATGGACTCATACGACGGCCGTGCAACTTGATGCGCTTGGCCGCAGTAAAGACTACCCTACCCCCGCTTGTCGCAAGGATCCGGTAGCAGTCCTTGGTGAGGCGGAAGTTGGACGACCAAGCGTCCGATCTCGCCTCTCCTTCTTTCCCTCGGTACCATACCACTGTGACTTGTTCCAATGGAACAACTCCTGGGGCCTAATTTGTGCTTTACCCCGTACCAAAAGCATTACTTCCGGTACGGGATAAAGCACTTCCAATCACAAGTTTTAAAAGATCGTGTTCATACCCTTTTAAGACAGCATTTGCCCTAATTGAGTTCAAAACACTAGGGATTATAGCAAAAAAACACATAGGAGTCAAATACTACAGGACTATAATGAGCCTCAAAAACCTTCCGTGAATTCCTCGGGGTATGGACCCTAATTGATAATAGGATATTTCAAATTGTCATCCAAATTCGCTATATCTGGGCCGATGGGGAAAATCGAACTCCCGACCTATTTTGATTTATAGTTGAGCCGTTTCCGGGATTTGAACCCGGGACTTACTCTTTACGAAAGAGTTACTCTACCACTGAGTTAAAACGGCATTGCCGCTCTGTTCACCCCGATATAATCGGGGCAAGCTGAGCCACATCGGCGATAAAAAAGCTTCCTTTGTGTTTCTATGTTTCCATGAGGCTAAATTATTCACCAAAGCTCTCATTTTTCACGTTTACACAAAATGTATACACCATATTACCCCAAAATTGCCTTTTTTTAAAGATATCTAGTTAAACCCTATCCTAAAGAGATCAAAGGATAACATTTGAAGCTGTTAAATTTGACGCCTAATGAATACAAATTCTGCCCAAATCAACAAAAAACCACGCAAACAAGCGTGGTTAGATGCATGGAATGAATTCTGCTCCTAAGTGAATAAAAAATAGCGATTCCCCGAAACAATAAGCGGGAACGGCTCATTCCAACACCAAGGCATCGGAATATCTGCCTTAAACCCAGTTTCGAATGGTGTAGAGGAAAACACAACTATTTTTCAGAACTACACCTAAGAGCATAAGTAGTATATACGCATCTTGCACCCTTTTGCAATTCCTTTTTCAAAAGAATATACCGGTGGAAATAGGGGAAAAATGAATCGAAATGTCCAAGTTTTTAACTACTGTTTAAGGTATATTAGTATTATTTACTACCTCGTAATAGATCTTTTATTTCTATAAGAACACACGGATGGTATACTACTAAGATGAATTTGATAGATGTTATTATCCTCTCAACCATCGAGGGATTTACCGAGTTCCTGCCGGTCTCCTCGACCGCCCATCTCATCCTCTCTTCCTACATATTAGGCGTTGCCCGGACTGATTTTTTGACGACTTTTGAAATAGCAATTCAGCTTGGAGCTATTCTGGCAGTAATTGCTGTCTATTTTTCAAAAATAAAAAAACAAATCAATCTACTCTATATGGCTTGTATTGGATTTATACCGACAGGAATTCTTGGCCTCATTTTTTACAAGTATATAAAAGCAGCGTTTGGCGATCCCATAATCCCAGTTATAACTCTATTCGTAGGAGGAATTGTTATTATCGGAATCGAGTATTACTTCAAAACCAGCTTAAAACGCACAGCTCAAAAACCAAAAACTTTAAAGGAACTAACATATAAAGATGCATTATTGGTAGGTTTGATGCAGTCTATTTCGATGATCCCCGGAGTATCACGCGCTGCATCTTCGATATTTGGAGCGATGATTTTGCGTTTTGATAGGAAATCAGCCGTAGAATTCTCTTTCTTACTGGCTATTCCGACCATGCTTGCCGCAACCGCCCTTGATCTAGCAAAGTCTGCGCCTCATTTCACCACATATGAGCTTTTGTTACTAATTTTTGGAATACTATTTTCTTTTGTTGTGGCACTTTTTGTGATCAAATGGCTTCTGCGGTACGTTCAGAACAATGATTTTATATTGTTCGGGTTTTATAGAATTGTCCTTTCGATCCTTTACTACCTACTCTTCCTAAAATAAACAACAAGCTTATCTATGCTTTTGTATTGATTGCAAGCCAATCTTTTAAGATTTCTCTTTGGATATAAATAACAACTACACCAATATAAATTTCCGAAAGTCAGAGTGCCATACAAACGAAATTTTTGAATCTGTATTATCATTATGGGATGATAGTATTTTTACCGTAAATTTTCTATAAGATATGAGTGTTTTTAATTAATATTTTCTATGAGATGAATATTTGATGAAAGGGTCCTCCGAAGCGCGATGCTTGGGAGGACCCTGATTTGAACGTGCATCTGCCTGCAAACGGCTTAGGGGAGGACACCTCCCCATTCGCGGATCTGTGCAACCCTCTCTTCCGGCAAACCCCAGCGGGCGTTCGACTGGACCCGTTTTGCGAGGGGCACTGCCACCAACTTGTAGGCAATCTCCTCGTCACGGACCTCGCTGAGGCCGGAGACACCGACTGAAATGCCGTGGTGGTGGACTCCGCCGTACCATGCAACGCGGGCACTCCTGAGTACCGCAGGGCGGTTTGCCCAGACCGCTGAGAGCGTTTCACGGTGGAAATGCGCCTCAACGGCCTTGTTGCGGGCGTTGGTGATGAACCGTGATCCTTCTGGTACGTCACCAACCGACTTTTCCCAGACCATGATCCGATCCCATTCGCCGAGGCCGGCTAGATGCTCGACCTGCTCAGACGTAAGCCCTGGATCGACTACGGCGATGTGCAGACCTGTTCCGCCATCGTGCTGAACGATCCTCGTAATCTCCGGTGATTGCTCCTCAAACACTGCTTCGCAGACTCCTGCTGAGCAGAAAGAAGAAACTGACATTACCAACACCTCCAGGCGTTGAAAGGTGATCTTGTCCGAAAACTTCGGACACGAGTACCGCTTCCGCGGCCGGACTTATTGTTGTTGAGTCAGGGTGCGTTAGCGCCCTACTGTCGAGTTACGCCTTGCGGCGACCTCGGGGCTTAAGCGCGATTGTTGGGTGGCGAATAAAGCATTCGCTTCCCGTATTCATATCGCGTAGGGCGAAAGCGACATGGTCCGTATAGATTGGACCTTCCGCCTGGGGAAGAAGGATAACCGACTCGACATAGACGGTCTTTTCCACCTCCCCGCTGCGCGGGTCGCTTGAGGCCTTCCAGGAGAGACGGATCACGAGCTCGCGCCCATTAAACTCCAACTCCCCTATCTCACCCCACAAGTCGCCGACGCTTTTGGGGCGTCGAACCTGCAGGAGCCAACCAGACAATTGCCGGCAGGCTACGAATTCCGACCAAGGTATCGCAGAAAGCACATGTCCTCCCGTTATACCCCGCCGGGAAATAAACAATAAATATTTACTTCACGGCAAGGCCTAACAAGTGACTAGCTTATACACGTTCTGTTAAAGAGCAAGCTTGCAATGACTGGCCTTTTTTTGTCACGCAAACCTATGGCTGTATTATACCAGCAAGGCCAAAATTATCAATACTATCGGTCCTTTTCAAGGATCCCTCATGATCAAAAACCAAAGGCTTGTATAACTTTATTCAAGCTATTTGTCCAACTTAAAGGCCCAGCTAGCAATAAAATCAAATAAAATTATTAGCTGCTGGTAAACCAAAATAAATAGATCGCTAGAACAAACAAAGGACCATCCGTAGAATCGAACTCCTTACCAGATTGCAGGGTTCCAAAAAAAGGCATGAACATACCAATAAAGCTCAACAAGGACCTCGCAAATAATTTAGAAGTCTGTAAAAAAATTACGAGCCCAAACACTACTATAAGCCTTTTGTAAGAATGGTATCACTCTTTCACACACAACGATAGATCAGCAATATCGGATGACAAGTTTTATCGCTACACATTGCTACAAATTATCTGGCAGAAAAAGATAAACCAGCTTATACTCCCAAATATATACACCATCGGCATCCAAACCCCAAGATATATCCGACAACTAAATATCGAAAAACACGATGCACTCGCATCCCACTTCCTCTCACAATCAATCGAGATACTCAACACTTTTCTTTTCCGTTTTTTGTCGCTGAAAAGTGTCGGAAAAAACGCACCATGCGAAATCTGGACATTTTGCTTCAAAAACGATACATCTTGCTTGTTGACAAGAGTTCAAAATTATGACGTAATAAGATATAGCAAAAAAAATTAGACATTTGAACTCAATTGTCCAATTTTTTCGCCGGAAATTATTTCTGCCCTATGCCCGAGAATTTATTAAGCATTCAGGATGCCGCCAAAAAGCTTAAGGTATCCACCAAGACATTGCGTCGCTGGGAAGCAAAAGGTATCTTAATACCTCTTAGGACTTCAGGTGCTCACCGAAGATACTCAAACCAGCAAATAACAAATTTCCTGGTAAGCCTCAAAGAGAAGAAAAATGCTCCGACAACCATACCGCCCATTAGCTCGGTGAACGTAGCCGTTCCTGCTCAAACGATAACCACCACTCCCATTCAACCTGTAGCTCAGGCTACACCATCTCAGCCTATTTCCCAACCCTTAGCACCGCAAAAACCTCCTGTTCGAATGCAGACACCACCCACAAATCCCTCTGTAGGCCAGACTCAAACAAATCAACCCACTCAGCCTGAAACTCTTTTTCCGGTACAAAGAACTCTCCAACAGACAGTCGACGAAGACTTGGGCAAGAATGAAGATGCACCAGCAGGTGGCCGTATCCTCTCTTTTTTCAAGGGATCGGGAAGGCTTATTGCGTCAGCCGGGTTGGGAGCATTTATTATGTTTTTTGTTCTTACTATGGGGTATAAAGCTGTGCAACCTCTTTCCCAAATATTCAAGGTCGACGTGGGAATCCAACAGGTCAATAATGGTATACAAGCAACTACTCCAGTCGACACCATTAGGGAGATTGTTAATTTTGCAAAAAGTATACAGGTTAGCGGACTTAGTGTATTGTCGGGAGGAATAGATACCCAGGGTGCAGATATAAAAGCGGGGTCTGGACAGGTGTCTGCCAGTAACATTCTCTACGATATAAAAGCAGGGGAAGGTATATCTGTTAGTGAAAGCCAAAATCCGGTTGTCACAAATACAGGTGTCCTTTCTCTTCAAGGTGAAACTGGTGCACTAGCGCTAGTCGGCGGTGACGGGATAGATGTAAGCGGGCTTTCGATTTACAACTCAGACCCCGGATCCTCTCAAATGATATTCAAGACAATAAAGGCAGGATCAACGACGGTTAGTGCTGGCAGTAACGAGGATACATTCGAATTTGCTGCCGGATCAAATATTTCGCTGTCATTGGACACCAATAATAAAAAGCTCACCATTACAGGAAGCTCTTCAAGCTCTTCGGTTGGAGATGCTTCAACGACAGACAAAGGAATCGCCTCTTTTAACTCCACTAATTTTTCTGTGAGCTCAGGCGCGGTAAACACTATCCAAAATATTAATACATCAGCTTCCCCTACCTTTGCGGGACTTACCCTTTCCGGCCTTGCAACAGCCGGTATTGTTCATACCAATGGATCTGGAGTTTTATCAACATCTGCCCTCAATCTTGCTACCGATGTAACAGGCACTCTTCCTATTGCTAATGGCGGAACCAATGCAACATCAATTGGCTCCGCAGGAAGCATTGCGTATTCTACCGGAACCGGATACGCCTTCAATGCTGTTGGATCAGGCGGAGAATGTCTTCTGTCCGGTGGCGCCGGCACTCCCACTTGGGGATCTTGTTCGGCAGGAATTGGCGATGGCAACTCCAACTGGAAAATTTCCGGTGGCGCCCTTTCCCCCAACAACGGCACACTTGACGTACTCTTTGGAGGAGCATCGACAACAAGTGCCAAATTTGCATTCTTAAATATATCAAATGGTACTCCTACTGCATCAATTTCGGCTGGTTCAGGAAGTACCTATATTACTGCTGCTGGTAATTTGAGTACTACAAATGGTCAAACCCTCACCCTTGGAGGAGCTACAACGGGAGACCTCGTTCTTGACAGCGGAACCGGAAATGTCAGGCTCTCAGACTACGCGAATTGTACCGCTCTTGAAACAGTGAATGGACTGGTTACCTGTGGAACGGATGACACAGGCGGATCTACCCCTAATTTCTGGCAATATAATAGTTCACTTGGTGTAGTTGCCAATGGAAATCTAACAACCGACTTCCTTCTTGGTGCAACTTCTACTGCTTCTGCAAAGTTTGCAGTAACAGGAATTGCAGGGGGAACACCAACGGCCTCAATATCTGCAAATAGTGGAGACAATGCCAGCTTCCTTACAGGAACTGGTAATTTGAGTACTACAAATAGACAAACCCTTACCCTTGGAGGAGCAACAACCGGGGATATAGTTCTTGACAGTGGAACAGGAAATATCAGGTTCAGTGATCTTGCCACCTGTACCGCTCTTGAAACAGTGAATGGTCTACTTACCTGTGGAACCGATGATGTAGGAACAGGAGCTGATGGAGCATCCAACTGGACATTATCAAATGCATTAGGAATACTCTCTCCCAATAACAATACACTTGACCTACTTCTGGGTGGAACTGCAACTGATGCTGCCAAGATTGCATTCCTGGGTCTTGCCGGAACAAGGGGTACACAAACTGCAAGTATCTCAGGATCCATCGTTTTGGATGCAGTATCTTCCATTGGAACAACCCTTAATCAAACCCTCACCCTGGGAGGAGCAACAACAGGAAACATTATCATAGATAGCGGTACAGGATTGGTAAGTATTTCAGACAATGCAGTATTTGCACAGAATGTAACGGTTGGAGGATCAACGGGAATCACCTTCTCAACTACCGGGGGGATAAATCTTGCAGGTGGTACCCTCTCAGACAGTGTTGACGGGGTTGATATCAATGATGACCTTGATGTTGCAAATAATATAAATCTCTCAACAGGGAATCTTGCATTCAGTAATACCGGGGGGATAACACTCACAGGGGGAACAATCAGTGATGCAACCGATGGAGTTGATATTAATGATGCATTGGAGGTAAGCGGACTTGCAACGTTTGATGGAGGACTTACCGTTGCTTCCGGACAAACAACAACACTTGCTTCATTTACCTCCAATGGAGGAATCATATATACAACCGGTACGGGTGGACAACTTGCTCAGGTCACTGCAGGAACTAACACTCAGTGTCTATTGGGTGGAACCAATCCTTCATTTGGGGCGTGTAACACAGGAGTGAATGAATCAAAGTGGACTCAAAACAGTTCCCTTGGAATACTCACCCCCAACAATAATACTCTTGACCTTCTTGTGGGTGGAGCCACCACTGAGAGTGCCAAGTTTGCAGTACTTGGGGTTGCAGGTGGGACACCAATGGCCTCAATATCTGCCACAGGGAACAATGCACTCTCCTTGAGTGGGAATGGCACAATCACGACCACCAACAAACAAACCCTCACCCTTGGAGGAACAACGGCAGGAGACCTTGTTCTTGACAGCGGAACAGGAAATGTAAGACTTGCCGATCTTGGAAGTTGCACTGCTCTTGAGACTGTTAATGGGTTACTCACTTGTGGAACCGATGATGTAGGAGCAGGTGGAAGTGATAACTTCTGGCAGTACAACTCTTCACTTGGAATTGTTGCAAATGGTAACTTAACAACCGACTTCCTTCTTGGTGCTACCTCAACAGATAGTGCAAAGTTTGCCATCATTGGGGTTGCAGGAACCCGGGGGACACAGACAGCAAGTGTTTCAGGCTCTTTGACTTTGGATGCAGCAGGAGGAATACAAACCACCCAAGGCCAAACCCTCACCATCGGTGGAGGGACAAGCGGCAACATTATCCTTGGTCAAAGCGGCAAAAGCCTTACCTTTGCAGGACTTGCCACCTGTACCGCTCTTGAAACTGTTAATGGCCTTCTTACCTGTGGAACTGATGATACAGGAAGTGTAACTGACGGGGCATCCAACTGGACTCTTTCTTCTGCATTGGGGGTACTTTCCCCCAATAATAATACGCTTGATGTACTTATTGGAGGGACATCAACCGCCTCTGCAAAATTTGCTGTTCTTAATATCGACAGTGGAACCCCCACAGCATCTATCTCAGCCGGTACAAATGGAGCTACATTTATTGCGGCCGGCGGAGATATACAAACAACAGCATTCCAGACTCTCACTCTCGGGGGTGGCAATACAGGAAATATTCTCATCGACCCTCTCACGACAACAACACTTACCGGTACAACAGTATTCTCATCTTTGACAACCGGAATTGCTCATATTTCTTCAAACGGAACCCTCACCTCCTCTGCAATCAATCTCGCGTCATCTGATATAGCAGGAATTCTTTCGGTTGCAAATGGAGGCTCACCATTCAATCAAGACTCCTCACAAGGTACTATTTTTGAGAATAACTCGACACTTGATGTACTCTTTGGCGGCAATTCCACAACCTCTGCAAAACTTGCATTCATAAATATTGCAGGCTCGCGCGGCACGCAAATTGCATCAATTTCAGGTAGCCTCACGCTTGATAGCGCCGGAGTTCTTGCTACAACCAGCAAACAAACTCTGACCATCGGAGGAACAACTACCGGAGACATTACTATCGATAGTGGAACAGGAAACATCAGATTCGCTGATCTTGCTACCTGTACCGCTTTGGAAACTGTCAATGGATTACTCACCTGTGGAACGGATGATGTAAGCGGAGTTGGTGGAAACAGCAATTGGGTATTAACCACAGCCAGTGGGACGCTCTCCCCCATAAATAATACTCTTGACCTGCTGGTCGGCGGAA
>CAZPUU010000034.1:0-9958 GCA_964589835.1 uncultured Gammaproteobacteria bacterium | reverse complement strand
GAATCACATGAAGAAACTTTATTAAGGTCAACTACTACATATGCGTTGGGATCTTTAGGCGATAGTGAAACAATAAATAAAGCAAAAGAGTTATTCGCAGTGCGAGAAAGTAAAAGCATAGATTCGGATATGCGGGGACTTGTGTATGCTCTGGTTGCTGAAAATGGAGGGAGAAAAGAGCATAAAATATTCCAACATATTTATGCAACCGTCGAGTCGGAAGAGGAGAAAGATAGAGCTCTGCGCGCGTTGTGTTCGTTTGCCGACCCTCAATTATTGAAAGAGACACTAAATGTTGCTTTCTCAAAAAACGCAAGAGCTCAGGACGCGATAAAAGTAATTTACTTAATGGCCAATAATCCTATTGGAATAGATATTGCGTGGGATTATATTCAGGATCATTGGAGTGAGTTGCATGAACGTTTTGCGGGTGGGCATTTATTCGCACGATTCATTTCTCCATTTTCAAAATACGCATCGAAGGATAAGGCAATAGCGATAGAAAAATTCTTTCAAAAAAATAAAGCTGAAGGAATCGAGAGAACAGTTGCCCAAACCGTCGAGAAAATAAACTCCAATGCGGAGTTACTTAAGCGCGACACAGCAAAAATACGGGCATTTCTCAATGAGTAATTCTCTTGTAATTTTCCAGGAATGAGGTTAAAATTGTAAGTTATGATTTCTGTTACAGATCTAAAGTCGGGTATTGCATATGAGGAGGATGGACAAATTCTTCAGGTAATTTCCTACGAGCATATAAAAATGGGGCGGGGTAGTGCCAACATTAAGGTAAAGGTTAGAAATTTATTTAACGGAGCAATTCAAGAAAAATCATATATTAATGGTGCGAACGTAAATGATATTTATCTTGAAAGCCGCCAGCTCCAGTTTTTATACAAGGATAGTACAACCGCGTACTTCATGGATCCTCGCTCGTACGAACAGGTCGAAGTGCCCTTGGTCAGCCTTGTCGGTCACGAATTTTTGATAGACGGAGATAGTGCTATCGTTCAAATGCACGACGGAAAAGCTCTTTCCTTACAGCTTCCACCAAAAGTTACTATTAAAGTAACCGACACAGCTCCCGGAGTAAAGGGAAACAGCGCCTCAAATGTCTACAAGGATGCTTTCCTTGAAAACGGAATGCATGTGCGCGTACCCCTCTTTATAAATAGCGGGGACAGCATAGTTGTTGATACGAGGGATGGAAGTTATACTAAGAGGGCCTAATTCTTGGTATGTCCCACAATAAATCTGACTCTAAAAATAACCTGCTGCAACTAGCTCTTCGACCTCAATTTGTTGTTTTTTCACTTTCCGTTATTTTTTCACAGATTGCTGCGAACATGTTAAGTATTGTCCTGATCGTACTTACATATAAAATCACTCATTCAAATTTTGCCGTTTCAATTCTTGTTATGGTTTTTCTGCTTCCCCAGGTCCTTTTCAGTTTTTTGGGGGGGATTGTGGCCGATGCAAAGAATAAGAGAAAGATTCTTATATTCGGAAATTTGACGAGAGCACTTGTACTTATTGCATTCTTTTTTGTAAAAGATTCACTGGCGTTCATTTATTTCTTTATGCTGCTCGTTGCCATAATCACACAGTTCTACATTCCGGCAGAGGCTCCTTTTATTCCCCATTTGGTAAAGAGATCCCAGCTTCTGGCGGCGAATGCGATTTTCGGTGTGTGCCTATTTGGCTCCATACTGGTAGGTTATGTTGTGGCAGGTCCGGCGATGCGAATATTTGGAACCAGCGGCGTATTTTTATTTATGGCGGCTCTTTTTGTTATTGCCTACATTTGCGTTCAGCTTATGCCGGATGTAAATCAATCCGTGAGAAAATTGCGAACACAAAAAACGATGATCGGCAATACCGTTCATTTGTACCGTTTGGTCTGGAAGGAATTTCATTCTGTGTTAAAGCTTCTAAAAGAAAAGAAAAATGTGGCAAGCTCATTGCTTTTCTTGGCTCTGTCCCAGGTTATTATTTTGGTTCTGGCAACTGTTGTTCCGGATTATGCTCAAAGAACTCTTCATATCCCATCCGAAGATATTTCACTCGTAATTTTTGCACCGGCGGCGACAGGAATGCTTCTTGCGTCTTTTATTATCGGAAGTAAATTTACAAAAACGAGTCATGAAAAAATAATCAGTATTGGGATATTTCTTTCGAGTATTGTCCTTTTCCTTTTTGCAGCAATCGATTTGCAGAAATATTTCGACTTATTGTTGCTGAGCGTTGTGGTTACTTTTATTGCAGGTATTGCGAACGCGTGCATTTTTATACCGGCCCAAACAATCGTACAATCTCACATAAGCCACAAATCTCTTTCGAAAGTTTTTGGATTGCTTTATTTAGTTGTCGGAATTCTTGCTTTCGCTCCGATTATTATGACCGGTGTTTTCGCGGATTTTTTGGGAGTAAGAGCAGTGTTGATAGGTATCGGAGTTATGCTTCTTGCATTGGGTTTTGTAAAAATATATTTTAACCGCAAGCGCCAGACGCTATTCATTGCGCTTGAACGAAAAAAACTATGATGATGCTTGTATATTTTTTGTGCATTTTTCTTTCCCTTTTTATTTTATATGCCGTTGCCAGACACGACTTCGTGCTATTAAGACAAAGCATTTCATTACGGCAGGTTTATGACAATGTTTTTTTGAGCCTTTTTTTCTTCTTCCTTGCGGCACGAGTAGGGTATGCTTTTTATGTCCAGTCGTTTGACGTATTGCACCCGTTGCGTTTCTTCTATCTCGGGAAATATTGGGGAGTGGTTCCATATTTGGGATTTGTCGGAATGGTTGCCGCTCTTATGTTCTTTTTTTGGAAGAAAAAAAATAAGCTTAGAATTCTTGATATATATTTTATTTCATTTTCCCCTGTTATTTTGCTTGATGTTTTGATGCACGCAAATAACGGCATATTGCTTCCTATAAAGATAGCTTCCTCGATAGTTTTGATATCTTTTTACGGATGGTTCATAAAAATTCACAATAAATATACAACAAAAGACGGATTTATAACATTCATGACTGTTATCACATATTCACTCGTGTTATTGGCGCTATCCGTTGGAGGAAATGGGATCATGTCACAAAAATATATATGGTACAACGCAATGTTGTTGATAGTAACTATAATTTCCTCTGTCCTATTATTTCTTATCCAAAAAAACGTATTTAACAAACAATGATACAAAATCCTGAAATACTTTTTTCAAACGCCGACTATGTTGTACTTAATAAGCCAAGCGGTATGATTGTGAATAATGCAGATACGAATAGGGATGTATTTACTCTGCAAGACTTTATCCAAAAGCAATTTATTCTTGACGGGAAGAAAGATGATCCGGATGATTCGGAATTTTTGCAAAGGGGTGGAATAGTGCACCGGCTTGACAAGGAGACCAGCGGAGTGTTGCTTGTTGCTCTCAACGGGCGAACTTTTAGAAACCTTCAGTCCCAGTTCAAGGAACGGACCACAGAGAAAGAATATACGGCTCTTTGTCACGGAAAAATTATGAGTGGAGGGGAGATCAATGTACCGATCGGAAGGCTTCCGTGGAACAGAATGCGATTCGGGGTTATTCCAAGCGGGCGAGAATCCCAAACTACTTTTAAAGTCGAGAAGAACTATGTGCTTTCAGAAGGAAAGATACGCGAGGAATTAACGTTGCTGAATGTATTTCCAAAGACCGGAAGAACTCATCAGATCAGAGTGCATCTGCAATACGCAGGACACCCAATATTTGGGGACAGTTTGTATGCGGGGAGAAAAACGTACAGTCATGATAAAAAATATCTTAAGAGACATTTTTTGCATGCGAGAAGAATTACGATAACCAGTCCCTCAACACTCAAAAAGGTTACGTATGAGGCACCTCTCTCATCTGAACTTATTGATTTTTTAGCTCAACTCACCTAAACTGGATCAAATAGACATTAGTCAAAATTAGCGAGTATCCATATCTCTCTGATTTCTTTGGCTTTGTCGATTGGCCGGTATTTATGCATTCCACATTTATCAACGAAATAATACTTCTGGTAGTTGCTGCATTCATTGGGGGTTTTGTTGCAAGAAGCATCAAGCTCCCACCGGTTGTGGGGTACATCGTGAGTGGTGTGGTTTTTGGAATTGTGGGAAAAACATTCATTCCTTCTTACGAAAATCTTTTCAAACTTTCCGAAATAGGGATTGCGCTGCTGCTTTTCACCCTCGGATTTGAAGTGAGTCTGAAGACGATCAAAAAAATTAACAAAAAAATTATTTATGTGGCGCTCTTACAGGTTGTCATAACTTCGATACTTATTTTGCCGATTCTTCTGCTTTTTCATTTCAGTATACAAATAGCAGTTCTTTTTTCAGTACTTTTTTCCTTTTCCTCAAGTGCCGTTATATTGAAAATACTTGAGGAGAAGGGTATGGTGACGAATTTTCCGGGGAACAATGTATTTATCGTCTTGCTGATCCAGGATTTGTTCATCGTGCCGGTTGTTTTTTTGATGCCTCTGCTTTTCAGTACCGGATTTGAGTTCCCTCAAACAATAATCAATTTTTTCATAACTGCCGTAAAACCTCTGATAGTTTTTGTGGCGATGTATATTTTAGGAAGGGTGTTCTTGTCGAGGTTACTTAAAATTCTTTTCCGCTATCCTCAGCAGGAACTAACTATCCTTGCGACTATATTTACAGCGGTTATCTCGATCGGTATGTTAACATACGCCGGTCTGCCGCAGTCTATTGCTGCTTTTTTTGCCGGCATCCTTGTGTCTGAGGAGGGAAAAAATCTTGCAGCTCTTTCAACCGTCAAGCCTCTGAGAGATATATTGCTTGTGTTATTTTTTGTTCTGATTGGGATGCTTGTAGATGGTGCGGTATTGTTGCCTCTCTTACCAGTCATAATTCTTGCAACAATTCTTATTCTTTCCCTTAAATTTGTCGCAATTTTTGTAATTCTCCGTCTGTTTAAATTTTTGCCGAGTGCCAATGTTTTTATTACTTCTCACTTGGCAAATATTGGTGAATTTGCTGTGGTTGTTGCTCAAATTGCATTTGTATCAAAATTTATCGGAAGAAATGACTATCAGAGCCTTTTATCGATATTTATAACATCTCTTGTTTGTATCCCGGTAACAACGGGGTTTGCAAAAAAAGTATACGAGAAATACAAGAGTAGTTACTACATGAAGAAATTCATGGGGGATTCTCATTTCTTTATGCGCACCGCGTTTGATGAAATCGAAAATCACGTTGTAATTTTAGGTCATGGAAGGGTAGGGAAGGAAGTAAGGAACTTGCTTGATATGGGTGAAATTCCATATGTTGTAGTAGACTTCGATAGGAAAACAATCGATTCTCTTGATTCGGGTATGAAAAATTCGATATACGGAGATCCGACGGACACTGATGTGCTGAAAAGTGCAGGAATCAAAAAAGCCAAAATTTTAGTCGTTGCTCTACCGGACAGCTTTACCCAAAAAATAATTATTAAAAATGCCCTGCAAGAGAATCCAAAACTTATCGTGTTGTGCCGTTCGCACATCGATGAAGACAAATACGAATTAGTAAATTTGGGAGTAAATACGATAGTTATCCCCGAATTTGAAGCAGGTCTTCGGATCGGAAAAAAGGTCCTGGAGCTCCTAGGTTTTTCAGAGAAAAATACCATAGACCTTTTGCGAAGGCTTCGTAAATTCCATTTTGTTCATTAACGTATGACTCAAGAAAAGTATGTAGGATTTTTTTATCTCAAAATCTTCTCGATTTTTGTAATTCTTCTTATTGTCGTGTCCATTATTTATCGGGTGTATTCCGAGGTGGCAAGTTCAAAATTTATCAATAATTCCTTTAGCATTTTATATGTAGCAAAAGATTCAAAATTAATTTATGTAGACAAGAATTCCAAAGAGGCACTATTCTTGGCCATTGGTGATATGAGAAAAATTGTGAAAGGGAAAAATTACTTGGGTGTTGCGTTTTCCCTTGGGCTTCCTATAAACGCACTTATTATGGATGAGTCTCCACCGGCTAATCTCTCAGAATTTTCTTCATCAAACAGCGAGTGGAGGCTTCTTTTTAGCGGGAAGGTCTCGCTAAAGAATATGAACCGTTACGATATCCATAAAATTGTGTCTGCCATTCGGGATACTCCGAAAGACAATAGGGTTGAAAAACGCGTAAATATTTTTGACCGCGAAGTCCTGAAGGATCTTGACGAAAGGTTTGTCGATTCGTCCATAGTAAACATGCCATATACGATCGAGATTGAGAACGGTACGGTTATTGACGGTCTTGGCAGTCAATTGGCGCATATACTGGGAAAAGAGGGATTCAATGTCATAGCAGTAAGAACCTCCCGTCCTGCTTCGTCTTCATTTATTGCATTTCCACAGAAAAATAATTCATACACCGGTTCTTTGATTGGGCTTACAGGATTTGAATATAGAGAGGAGAAGGTTTCGCAAGCAGCCGACGTCACCATATTTTTAGGAGATGACCTCGAAGCCATGCTTGTCCCGTAGTAGTATATATTCTTCGTACGTTACTCTATTTGATCGAAGTGAGTTGGGAAGAGTTAGGTCCCATTACATTAACAAATAAAAGAGGTATAATTTCACTATGTTATTTATTGCTGTCGCAATCATATTGGCATTATCATTTATCCTCGCATTGTGGTCCCTGAAAAGAGAGCTTTCAAAACCAAAAAAGGAGATTGAACACACAAAAAAAGAACTTATGAAGGAAAAAGTCCTCTTTATTAGAGAATAGTCCTAAAAATTAAGAAAAAGAAGATTGATTGAAGAATCTCTTAGCCCGCTTCGTTTCTTTGATAAATACCGTCACGCTCTTATCGTCAACGCTTTTAATGCACGCCTGGTATTCATTTCCGCCCTTCATGAATGAAATAAGCCGGATTCCTACACTATCCGGAAGCATACCGATAAATGTTTTGTCGGATGTAAGGGCAAATATTTTAGATCTTTTTATAATAAGAAGAATTTCATCACCATATTGCAGACTGATGAGGGTTCTTTTATCAGCAATATTGGTAAGATCCACCGTTTTTGTTTTTCCTGCCTCCTGGATGAATACATTATCCATGTGGTTTGTGTGGGAGACGGTAGAGACTCCGTTTTTGTGTTGCGACAGTGTTGAGAGTTTTCGAAGATTTCTGATCGCAATTGGATTCGTTTTGTCCATTTCAAGGATTGAGGCATATGTTGCCTTTGCAAGCTCAAAATTACCCGATTGCATATACGCATAGGCGAGTCTGTTGAGGGTATCAATCTCTTTCGGTGCTGCGTCCAGTATGGATTTATTGATGGCTATCGCATCTTCCCATTTGTTTTCGAGTGCTAATTTAATTGCTTGATCCTTGAGGGTCGGCATGAGGGTTCATGTTGCAAAGAAAAAGTTGTACTTTGCAAAATTGATTGTCCCATTGTAGATAAATTAAAAAAAATTGTCAAGAAATAGATACTCATGATTGCCTTTGAAGCGAAAACGGAATATAATTTTACACGTGTTACGAATCTAATATATGAGTGGACATAGTAAGTGGGCAACAATTAAAAGACAAAAAGGGGTAAATGACGCCAAGCGAGGGCAGCTTTTTACAAAGCTTGCCAACGCTATCACGATTTCCGTGAGGCAGGGTGGGGGAAATACCGACCCTGAATTTAATGCTTCTTTGCGGCTGGCCGTTGATAAGGCAAAAGCGTCAAATATGCCGAAGGAAAATATTGAACGTGCGATCCAAAAAGGTGCAGGTGGTGCGGGTGGAGCGGAGCTTGATGAAGTTCTTTATGAAGGATTTGCGCAGGGTGGAGTAGGGATTCTCGTCGAAGCGGTAACGGATAAAAAGCAAAGGACTGTCGCGGAAGTGAAAAATATATTGGAGAAAAATGGCGGCAATATGGCGGGGCAGGGTGCAGTAAGTTACCTTTTTCAACGCGCCGGAGAGATAATTGTACCGAAAAATGGAAAGTCATCTGACGAAATTCTTTCAATAGCCATGGAGTATAACGTGTCCGATTTTGATGAAGACGAAGATGCAGTATATCTATACACCGATCCTTCAAGTCTGCAGTCGGCAACAAAAGGTATAGAATCAGCAGGGCTTACCATAGGTGAGGCATCTCTTATTTACAAACCGATGTCGCGGATGGGTATAGCATCGGAGGCTGAAGAAAAGGTGCTGCAGCTCATAGAGAAAGTAGAGGAGTTAGACGATGTTCAAAAGGTATATTCAAATTTGGAATATAGTCTTTAAGATCAAATATTTCGAGCTTCTTTAGTTCATGCGACCATTAATAGCCCTCATAAATCTCAACAAAAGACAGAAGTTTGTAATTGCAGTCTTGCTTCTTTCCCTCGGAGTTTTTCTTATTGAGTATTTTTCAGGTTCAAAACTCCTGATAGCTTCGTTGGGTCTTGCAGTAGCAACCGATTTGATGATGTTGTTCATTTTAAGAAAGGATATCAAGGGGTCGTTCTTTATCCCGATTCTTATTCTTCCATTCTTTTTTACTCTTGCATTCCCTTTCTTCTATGCGCTGGTCCCTGAGCGGCTTTTGAGCAGGCTGATTATTACCATTTTGTATGCATTTGGATTGTATTCATTATTTTTAACCCAGAACATATTTGCAGTATCAGGAATACGGACAATTAATCTTTTAAGAAGTGCCAGGATTGTAGCATTTGTCATTACGTTACTCGTATTCTATTTCTTGGTCAACTTTATTTTTTCGTTAAGACTGCCTGTTCTTGTAACGCCGATACTAATACTACCTTTGTCCTTTCTTATGAATATACAGTCATTGTGGACGTATACACTTGACACTACGCAGATAAAGGCAATCGCAATTTTTTCTTTTATTATATCACTTTGCGTATTGCAACTTTCTTATGTGCTGATTCTCTGGCCGGTGACAGCATCGGTTTATTCTCTTTTTCTGACCGGCATTTTCTATACCTATTCCGGGCTTTGCCATGCATGGCTTGAGAGAAGGCTATTTAAAGGAATACTGTGGGAATATGTTTGGGTGGGGTTCATATCTGTTTTGTTCCTGATCATCTTTTCAAAGTGGGGGGTGTAAATACAGCCGGTATTTGAGGCTATTTGAGGCTAAAATGGCTATATTACTATCCCATAGTAATTATAGTAACAATTCTCAACTTTCTTACTCTCGACTTCATTAAATTTCGTCAAAATTTTAAGCATTAGTGCTTTGTTGAAAAAAATATAAAAGTAGTGTGGTAAGAAAAAGTAGAAGTGAGTGATGTTGGAGATAGAGTTAAGTTCAAATGATACAGTTAGATATAGTAGTGTAGCATCCTATAATTCGAAAAAAGATCGAAATGGAAGAGAGGCCTATAATTATTATTTAGCATTGGAACAATGAAGATTTAATATAATATTAAAGAAAATTGCTTGCCGACAGACATAGTATTAAATTAAAAATCGCAACTTGAGGGGTGTTCTACTTGCTCGTTGTGTCTCAATATGCAGGAGTTGAATTTGTAAATACCGTTCAATTAGCCTCAAAATATACAGTTTTTACTGATATTGCAGTATAAAGTGCGACAAACGCTGGTAGATGAGGGTGTTTCACGGAAAATGTGCATAACTTTTCACGGTTTTGAGGCTGAATAGGTTTGAAACTAGCACCGGCGGGGGAGAATAGCGATTAAAGCAGGCGGGATTTGACCTCATTTTGAGGCTAAATACTGCACTTTTGAGGCTATAGTACTCATATAACAGCACTTTTACCCTCAAGAGTAGCAGTACATTCTACAAAATAGACCAATTTGAGTTCAAATAACAGTGGATTTGGTGACACATGAAAAGACTTATTTAGCCCTTCGTAGCGTACTTGAGTTTAATTCTGCTTCACCCCGGGGATATAGCTACACATTATGTCGCACAATAATACTTTTACGACATAGATAC
>CAZPUU010000033.1:10002-10078 GCA_964589835.1 uncultured Gammaproteobacteria bacterium | reverse complement strand
AAAAACGTTTCAAGAAAGGATTAGGGTAAAAAACTGGCTTACTCTGTGGCCAAAATTAACGATTCACAGCAGTCCT
>CAZPUU010000033.1:7567-9902 GCA_964589835.1 uncultured Gammaproteobacteria bacterium | reverse complement strand
CGAACCCTCGAACCCTCGAACCCTCGAACCCTCGAACCCTCGAACCCTCGAACCCTCGAACCCATAAAAATATTAACCTTCCCAGACACTAATCTCGACGATCGCACTATTTAGTGTCCGCAAGCACAGGATCATCAGACTCAATCACAGTCACCCACCTCTCCATCCCAAGCTCAATTATCAGGTCCCTTAATTGCCTTGTTACATTTCTTTTTGAAACCCAAACGCTTTTTTGCAAACTCTCAAATTTCCACTCTTTCAGTTTTCTCCTCAAAAGGTTTCTCAGACTTCTCTTTTTTTCAGGTATATCCCAAATTATGACTCTGTATTTACCATCCCATTCTTCTTCAATACCGATTATTTCTCTGCCTGCCTTAGTTAGTTTCAAGGCTATTTCTCCTGCTTTACCTTCTTCATACTCCAACAGTCCTCTTTCCTTAAATCTTTTGATCGATTTTGCTAAATAATTTTTGTCTACAGAAGATAAATTGGGCAAATTTCTCAAAGCTTGCATTTGTGCTGAATAAGAAAAAGTCTCAATGATGCGTTCATCAGCAATTTTTTCAAGAGCAGCCAAAATCATGTAACTCAAACTTCCTTTTCTTACTTTCATCTCAATAATTCACAAATATTACCATCTACTATAGCATAGCTAGACATATACATGTGCGATCGTTCAGATATCTGTCTGGATTTTGTTGAAAATATGCTATGAACTCTTCTTCTTGGCGAAATTGCGAGATGATCCTATGAGGCTTTTCGGTTTTTGAACCACTCTTGAGATACTTTGATGATAAATATTGGAAGCGCCATTTGGCGTTTTATTCTCCACGGTTGCACCAATAAGCGAAATGCCCATTCCATGCCAAGACTCCTAACAACTCTTGGTGCACGCAGCACTTTACCGGAAATATAATCAAAGGCTCCTCCCACTCCCATGGCAACGGTTACCGGTATGTGTGAAAGATTTTTGGCAATCCACTCCTCTTGCTTCGGAGCGCCATACGCTACAAAGAGGAAATCAATATGGGGAATAGTTGATGACTTAGAGTTAATATCCGTTCTCCATTCATCATTTATCATTTTTCCATCCGGCCATTCCTCTCCGGTAAAACTTACTCTAAGATCCGGATACTTTTTTACCAAGCACTCAGCTACCGATTCTGCTACCCCCCTACTACCTCCTAAAAATCCTACCGTAAAGGCCCGTTTTGATAATTGAGAGCATAGAAGATCCATCATATCAACGCCCGTTATTCGCCCTTGAAGTCTATTTTTGTTTATCTTATCGGCCAGTAGTACGCCTATACCATCCGGGAGGCTGAGCGTGGCGTTATTGAGTATCCTTTGAAACTCGCTTGAGCGTGATGCATACACCAATATTTCAGGATTGGGAGTGACAATATACCCCTTTTCAGTCCCTTTTTCTATCATGTTGAGTATATACTCTAAGACCTCTTCTTTTGTAGCGGTTGTTATGCTTGTTCCAAGTAATTTTGTGGAAGGCAGTTTTTGACTCATACTATATATTATAAATGATCGATTAAAAAATTGCTAAAATCGTCCAATTGATCATATTTATTACTCTTAAAATCAGCCTCATTAACAATTGCACTAGTCCATTCTTTTGCTATTTTAACCAACATCAAAAATGTATTCATTTTTTTTATTATAAGACTCTTACTAATCCGTCACTAACCCTAATTCGTGAAAACATTTCGAATTAAACATATTTTTCACATAACTACAAGCCTAATTATTGAAAAAATACCATTCTACTTTTCCCATTTTTTCTTAGGTGCTAATTCCTACTTCCGATTTACTTAATATTCGTTCCTGTTTATGCTCTTCTTATATAACTCGAGATTCTCAAGAGCAACCCCTGTCCCGCGGACGACACAATACAACGGATCCTCTGCAATATATGCCGGTACTCCTGTCTCGCGCGTTATGTATTTATCCATATTCCTAAGTAGCGTCGTACCGCCGGACAACACAATTCCTTTATCGATGATGTCGCTGGCCAACTCCGGAGGTGTCATCTCGAAAGTCTCGCGGATGGCAGAAATCAGAGCTTTTAAAATCGGTTGGATCGCTTCGTTGATTTCGAATTCCGAGATCTCCACAGAACGCGGAAGACCGCTGACACTATCCCTTCCTTTTATCTCCATTTTTTTCGTAGAGTTGGAAGCAGGTATCGCATTTGCCATCGTAACCTTAATTTCCTCCGCTGTCTGTTCGCCAACCATAAGATTGAACTTCTTCCTTATATATGTAACTATTGATTCTTCCAATTTGTCTCCTGCTAGCCGTATCGACTTGTGCACAACGACTC
>CAZPUU010000033.1:0-7467 GCA_964589835.1 uncultured Gammaproteobacteria bacterium | reverse complement strand
ATTGATTCTTCCAATTTGTCTCCTGCTAGCCGTATCGACTTGTGCACAACGACTCCACCAAGGGAAATGACCGCAACGTCCGAAGTCCCGCCTCCGCTATCAAGGATCATGTGTCCATTCGGCTGGGCGATCGGAATTTTTGCTCCGATTGCCGCTGCCAACGGCTCTTCAATCAAATACACCGAGCGTGCGCCGGCGGCCATAGTCGCATCAAGTACCGCTCTTTTTTCTACCTGCGTTATGCCCGAAGGGACACATACCATAACCTCAGGCTTAATGATGCGTGATTTTCCGGCAACTTTCTCTATAAAATAAGAAAGCATTGCCTCTGTGATGACATAGTCAGCAATAACTCCGTCTTTGAGAGGTCGAGTTGCTACAATATTTCCGGGGGTGCGTCCCAACATTTCTTTTGCTTCTTGTCCTACGGCAACTACCTTGTTGTCATCGGCTCTGACCGCGACAACCGTCGGCTCATTGAGAACAACGCCACGGCCCGCTACATACACCAACGTGTTTGCCGTTCCTAAATCAATTCCGATTCTTTTATTTAATGAGAACATATAACTATATCCAAATATACAATTTCTATATCATTTACAGCTGCTATATCCACTATAGCAATAGCAACGCCCTCTTTCAAGGGATAGTGCCTGACTATTGCAGCATGGAAAAAAGGTATATAATATATTCTACTCACTGCGCTACAGTGAAGTATTTGTTATGCCGAAAAAGGCGCTTTTTACTACACTCATTGTGCTTCTTGCCGTAAGCGCTGTCGCTTACGCATTTATATTATATGGAAAGGGTTATCGTCTCAATTTATCCGGTCAAGGAAATAAAATAATTTCAGGAACGGGTCTTTTGGTACTGACAAGTACCCCTAACGGTGCAAGAGTTTTTATCGATGATGAGATTACAACAGCAACTGATGATACTATCAATCTTGCTCCGGGCGAATACGACGTAAGAATCGAAAAGGATGGATACTACCCATGGAAAAAACACGTAACCCTCAAAAATGAAGCTGTTACAAAAACAGATGCAGTGCTTTTCCCTGTCGCTCCAAAGCTGGAATCGGTCACTTTATTGGGAGCCGTTCACCCGGTGGTTGACCCCACAGGAAGCCTGGTTGCATATAGTGTCGCTTCTTCCTCGGCCGAGAATAACGGCATTTATGTGCTCAACCTCGGTCTATCAATAATTCCTTTCGGAACATCGGCACGGCAAATTGCGAGTGATAAGATAGCGGATTTTTCAAACGCAACGATAGAATTCTCGCCGGACGGAAGGGAAATATTGGCTACAATAGATACATCGACACAACAGCAGGTATATCTGCTAAAGACCGATTCTCCCAATACTTCACCTCAAAATGTGACGCTCACAGAACAATTAGTCAGACAGGATTGGGCAACACTCCAAAACCAGATTGATCAAAAATTTGCAGCATCTCTGCCCTCGGTATCCCGAGCATTTATACTTCAAAATTTTGCCAAATCCCAACTTTCACCGGAAGGAGATAAGATTATGTATATCGCATCTCAAAGTGCAACAATGCCTCTTTTTATAAAGCCTGTTCTTCCCTCAACGAACTCAACGATGGAGGATAGAAATATCAAGCAGGGATACGCATATGTCTACCAAATAAAAGAAGACAAAAATTACCTGTTGTATGCACCTCAGGAAGGAGAAATTCTCCCTCACTTCATATGGCACCCTTCATCTGCTCATTTGGTATTTGTACAAAACAAAAGAATCTTCTCGATGGAATATGATGGAGGTAATAGAACGACTCTCTATGCCGGACCGTTTGATCCTGATTTTCTTTCTACCTGGCAGGATGGATCGGGACTTGTGATTTTGACGAATTTCAACGATGAATCGGTTCCGGGCAACCTCTATAAAATAGGCCTCAGATAAACCAGTATCTTGCTGGAGAAGCCGCTCCGCCCGTCTCTAAGAGACAGACGAAACGGCTCAACAGTGGTCAACATTCTTCGCGGGCGAATTCGCCGGTCTCCTCAACGCTTCGAGGGGACTTACGCGCCTTCTTGCCGGAAGAACTCTTCGAACCGGAAACAAGCTGCACGCCCCGGGTCGGGCTCTCCGGAGAAAATCCTCCGGGCAAACCTGCTCTCTCGAACGAAAACTGTGCTACCAAGCCTGTGCGCTCCTTCTGCACACGAGCTGCAAGTAAAGCTGAGGCAGCCTGCAGTTGGCGGACTTCGTCAGGATCATCAGGCAACGAGAAGTTGCGGTTGATAAACCTTTTGAGCTGGGCCTCCAGGTTCGACCAATCGAAGGCCGATACATCCCTTTCGGAGACACCGTTCGATTGGAAGCCGTAGCCATCGCTCTTGGTGGATCCACCTTGTTGTACCTGGGACTCCAAGTGCAACATGCAGACCCCGAAAAGGGTAACGAGATTTCTCCCAACCTCGCTTATGATCGCGAGGTCATCATCTTGCTCCTTGGGTATACGCCTCGTCCTTGGCAGGGCAAGGTAATGCGCCCACCGGGAAGCAAGCTCAAGATGAGCAACCGGAATTCGATCGATAGACGTCACCATACTCTCCTGTTCTCCGGCATGAGCCGGACTTTGTCGGGAATTTTAGTACCGCTCCTGTGGCAAGCCACGGGAATCGGGCAATCGTTTCGTTGACAGAAAATCTGTCATGTTCTAAGACCACTGTTTTCAAAGAACTTTCGCTCTCATCAACAATAGGTCAGAAACGCTTTGATTCCGATAACTTTTGACGAGTCGAAACTTCCCGTAATTATATCATTTTTGGGGTAATTTTGAAAACTATAAGACTATCCCCTCCGAAGGCTTCGGAGGGGATCTGGTTGCAGGTCGGAAAGGACTTACCACTTGCTGCCAAATGGCCTGTCTGGGTGCCGTCTCGACGGTTGGGGGAAATTGCGTCTACCCCCACCCATGAACTGGTCGAAGCGCCAGCTCTCGCGCGCCTTGTCAAACGAACGCCTTCCGAAACGGAAAGCGGTCGCAAGAGGAGCCCACGCGATAGCCAAGATGACGAACGCGACGATCAGATTGCTTGCGAGCACTCCGTAGACGATGGCCGGGGTGAAAACCCCTACCGTCACCATGAGAATCTCAAGCAGCTGCCGGCGAATGATGCGACGCTCGTCGCACCACGGGAAAAATGCTCCCAGTTGGAAGCTGAGAATGAGTGATCCTGAGTACAGAACCACAAGGGTGATCGACCAATATACCCACTCGGGGTGCTGATCGATCAGCATTAGTAAGCACCGAAGTGCGCGGGCTGAAACACGACCATTGCCGCGACGACGATGGCCATCGCGATGCAAAACCCGACGGAGTACATATGAGGCATCTTACTCTCCCTGTGAGTTTGGCGCAGGGATTTCTCTCTGCTGGTCGATTGTGACTGAGTCCGGCTCGAAAAAGAGATACGAGCCGACAATGACGTCTGCGAGAAGCAACAGAGCTATCAGCACTCCAAGCATCCGGCATAGGACCCGGAAATCCCTACTGCTCACTTTGTCCTTTCTTTCTGACCTGTTAATGTGCTTTTGCCGGATCACTCCGGCATGCAAATCAGCCGGTCAATCCAAGCTTAAACGACCTAAATTATAGCACTTTTTCCCTCATACATCAAATACTACGGGATATTTTTTATCCGTCCTGCCCACTTGATACTTACTTCAAAATCCTTAATACTTGAATTACCTTATGAAGAAAAAGCGCCCTGCCAAATTGCATAGAAAAAAATTCTTCTTACCTCAGAGCATTCTGGTGGCCATAGCCTGCTTTTCACTTGTAGCATTCTTTATCACGTATACCGCCGCACAATCAATTCAGTTCAGGGAAGAGAAAGATGTAACGGTTAAAGCAACCGTTGGCTCGACAACCCTTACTATTAGCGGATACCAATCACCCTACTCATCAATAATTCTAAAGACTTCAACCGGAACGTTTCTTTCATCAACAACTGCAGATGCAAAAGGTTATTTCTCATTTACCGATGTACTGATAAACGGATCGGAACTTACCTATTGCTTTCAGGCAGTAGATTTTAAAAGAGTGGGACTTTCCGAATCATGTATCACAATCCCCGGTCCCATTGTCGGGAATATTGAGTATAAAGACGTATTTCTCCCCCCAACCATCGGCCTTTCAAAGACACAGATCCGAGCAGGTCAAGATGCAGTAATTTACGGCTATTCGATGCCCGGTGCTACAGTTATACTTTCAATAGCAGGCGAAACAGTCACGGTAGTCGCCGATGCAGGAGGATTCTATAGCTATACATACAAAAATGTTCCGGCAGGAAAGATATCCATTACGGCAAAAGCGACACTCAATGACAAACCGTCCCTCGATCCGCAAAATGAAGTCACTCTCGAGGCCACGTCATTGCCCGAACAGATTACAAATATAGGAAAGGAAATCGTCACAAAAGTAACCGAAAAAGCTCCTTTTAACATATTCAACTTTTGGCCGTATCTTTTGCTTGCACTTGCTCTTCTTACTGCTATAGGAATTCTGCTTTACAAGCTAAAAATAGGCCCATGGATGATACTTATAGACTTTTTGAGGAGAAAGAAAAAGATGCATCACGATTGGTTCTTGGACAAATGGTGATCTTCAATTATAAGAAATATTTATTCATTCTCAATAATCGTCGTCCTTGACAAGTGTGAAAAGATCTGTTTTTAATGATAATGTACGTATTTTATACTATGCACTTATTGTACTCGTTTGAGCTAAAAAAACCCTTATTAATCGCAGGTGCCGTTCTATTTCTTTGTGTAGTTTTCACAGGAAATTCTTACGCAGCCATAACAGGAGCCAAAGATACTATCTCTACTTCCCGCCCTTCCCCCTCAACACCTTTGAACGCAGCAATTGCGTCCATTGATACTCAAGCAACTGTATATAATAATGGCTCCCGGTTTTTGGCTTCCGATTCAGCAAAAGTGATCAGACAATTGCCTACTCCGCTTGTGAGAGATCAGAGTACTATTATTGCCTCACAATCTGCTAATCTTGCTACCGTATTCTTTGGAGAACAGGCAGGAGCCGTTGGCCACGCAGGAGCGGATGTTCTGTTTGTACCTATAACAGCAATGCACACCGTAGAATTTACAGTCGGAACTCAAATTCCTGTTAGCGGCATATTTCAACTCACATTCCCAACTCTTAGCGCGGGTGACGCTGATAACGATGCCTCCCCATCAGCAACTACTTTCCAATTCAACAACATTATTAGTGGCGGCGCAGGACCCGTTGAAGTTTGGAATGTAACTGATAATGCTGAAATAACTGCAAATGTAACGCTTGCAGAAACAGAACCATCTGCCGGTAGTGGAGGCCTACTAACTTTCACGTTAGATGGTGCGACAGATGTAGATTTGGGCGACCAAGTTAGAATATTTATCGGCTGCACAGCATCAACAGCTGCTGCCTGCACTACTGAAGCTCCCAGACTTATAAATCCGACAAAAACTGCAACTCTTGGAACGGGAGACAGTTGGAAAATAAAAATCAATACTTTTAATGCAGCAAGTACACCTCTCGAAAATACTACAATTGGCATCGCAACTATAGAATCGGTAACCGTCCGTGCAACCGTCGATCCAACCCTTTCATTTACAATAACAGGAATTGATACGGGTCAGCCCGTAAACACCGGTAATACAACAGGCTGTTTGCAGGTAGAAACTACCAATTCGGGTATTAATTCTACCTCAAACGAGGTAAACCTCGGAACGCTTGGCAGCTCACCTGCAGTTGATGTGAAAGTTAGCAATATTGCGGCACAGAGAATAGATATATCAACGAATGGAGGCACAGGGTATGCCCTGACTGCAACCTCCTCGAGCTCACTTCTCAATCCCGAATCAGGATTCTTTCTGAACGCATCGACTACACCAAGCTCATGGCCTGTTCAGGCCCAGTTCTTCGGACTCCACGCTTGCGGACAGGATGTTCCAACCACATACACCGAATCAGGTGCCGGCGGTAGTGTAAATTGCGAAACAAAACCTACAGGATCCGGCGGAGTAACAGAATGTCGCTATGCTTGGCCAACTAATACACAATTTATCAGCTCGACACCACTCTCCATCGCATCCGATGCGAGTGGACCGATTGGTGCGGGAAGTGTCGATGCTACCGGTGATGGGAGCGTAAGTATCTCGTATGCAGCAGGGATCGATGTTTCAGTCCCTCCGGGTGAATACCGGTCAGTCATAACATATATCGCAACGCCATCATTTTGAGATAAATTTACTGTTTGATATCTAATATTTATTGGAACATCATAATAAATACCGGATACTAAATAATAAATTCTGCTCTATGAGTACAACAACGAAGTGCAAAACAAAATACTTAGCAAAGTCTGCCTTTATATATGCTGTAATTAGCATAAGCCTCATTCTTAGTGCAAAGGCCATATTCGCACAAGAGACCAGCACCAGAACAATTATTATTTCCCCCCCTACTGTCAATGAAAGATTTGATCCGGGCACAAAAAAAGAAGGAACAGTCAAAATTACCAATACAAGCCCGACCGACACCCTCAATTTTACTGCCGTTGTAAGAGATTTTATCGTAGAGGATACAATTGGTACTCCTCTCATAAATGTTGATTTCGGAGTGAATAAACAGAAATACGCAGCATCATCCTGGGTTGGTGTCTATCCGAGCCAATTCACCCTCGCCCCGGGCAAAACCCAAGTAGTCAATTATTATATACAAGTACCCCAGGATGCACGTCCGGGAGGCAGATATGCTGCAGTTATTTACGAGTCACAGGATAAAATCGGAGTAAAAGGAACCGGAACAGGAGTCGAAACTCATATCGGCTCACTCTTTGTTTTTAGAGTCAATGGAGATATTGTTGAGAATGCAGCCGTCAGTAAATTTGCAGCTGAAAAATCCTTTTGGGAATATGGCCCGATCACACTCAAAACTCAGATCAAGAACATGAGCGATTCCCATATCCGTCCCGTAGGAACAATCACTATCAAGAATCTCATCGGTCAAGTTGTTGCAACTCAACAACTTACCGAAAACAATATCTTTCCGGAGGCCGCCCGGGACTACACAAATACTCTTGGAGAAAAACTCATGGTCGGACCATTTACTGCTGAGTTAAAAGCCACATATGGAGACAATAATAGTAAAACTTTATTTGCAACAGCTTCATTCTTTGTTCTCCCGTGGAAAATTGCAAGCATAGCATTACTCGCCATAATTGCTGTAATACTTCTTATTATCTACCTCAGAAAAAGGAAAAAAGATAAAGGGGCAACACCACAAGCACCTCAACCCGTTCAACAAGCTCCCCTGCAGGCACCTCAACCTGTCCAACAAGCTCCCCAGCAGGCACCACAACCTCTAGGTCAATAATCTGGCTAATGGCTAATGGCTAATGGCTAATGGCTAATGGCTAATGGCTAATGGCTAAT
>CAZPUU010000032.1:4456-10250 GCA_964589835.1 uncultured Gammaproteobacteria bacterium | reverse complement strand
TTTGTCAAAAATTACAATTCTTTTTCTCCTTTTTATCATCGTTAATTACTTTTACATCGGCGTTGTAACCAGACCTTCTGAAGGTGACAGTCTGAATTATCATATTCCTATCGCAAAAGCATATCTTAATGGCAGTTTTATGAATCCCAATGAAATTCAAGGTGATAAATTTTTAAAATTCTCCCCGGGTTCGGCGGAAGGGGTACTTTCCATTTTTTATTTATTGCATATTCCTCCGAATTTATTCAACGTTGTTGGAGTACTATTGCTTTTTTTCTCGTGTTTTTTTCTCGGTAAAAAATATGGATTGGATAAATACTTAAGTGTGATTTTTGCGTCAAGCATTGTGACATTGAATGGAATTGTCAGGTGGATGGATACACAAATAATTGATATTTATCTTACCGTATTTTTTGTTTTGTCATTATTGCTTTTAAAAAAACCTCAAAAGAGTATCCGGTATTTCATCGTGCTAGGGGTGGCAATTGGAATGCTCATCGGTTCGAAATATTCAGGTCTCCTATTCGCAGGAGTACTTCTTATAATTTTTGGAAAAAGAATGATTGTAAATTTGTCCTTTGCGCGTCTTGTTGCATTTTGCCTGCCGGTTTTACTTTTGGGTGGCAGTTGGTATATCAGAAATTATCTTGCTACGGGAAATCCTCTGTATCCTCAAGGGTTTTTATTTTTCAAAGATTACGGATTTGATATTCTGGACAAGCAGGTCTGGCGCGTTGCTTTAGGATCGCTCAATGGATTTATCGGGACACTGAATGCATTCGTTTCCGAATATATGATATGGGTTTTTGCAATTCCTTTGGTTATTTTTATAGCATTTAAGAAAATCAATGAAAAATTTTACAGGAACTTACTTCCGTTAATTTTGGTAGGGTTATTCTCATATGGAATCTATATATTTCTTCCTTCAGATAATATAAATCACATCATGGTCTCCGTCATCAGATATTCATATCCTGCCTTTATTCCATTTGTACTAGGTCTTTTTATTATTGCGAAGAAAAAAGGGTGGGAAGAAAAAATTGCCGTGGTTTCAGTAGCAAATATGTTGGTTGTTGGATTTCCGATGGGGTACAATCCCAAAATTCTCTTTTTCTATATTCCGTTGGCTTTGATCTTTTACTTCAAGTTGTTCAATCAGCGTAAGTATAGTTGATAAAAAAGTTGTAGGAAAAGTTTGATCCCTCCGGAAGTTTTTAGTTTTGATTCTCCCCATGCCCGGGCTTTTTCACGGCTTGGTATTTCCAAAATCTTATATCGTTTTCTCAGGAAAGAAATTACCATTTCTTGTTCTATATCAAAACCATTTGCCGTAATTTTTGCCGCTTTAAATTTCGATTTTTTTACTGCTCGAAGGCTATATAAAATATCGGTAAGATGTGAATTGAATTTGTGATTTGTCAGCATGACCAACAGGTCAGATCCTGCAGACCGGATCAGCCCATCAAAATTCATCTGCATATCTGTGCTTCCACCGGTTCTTCTCGAGGCAATCACAAGATCTGATGATTTATCCAAAATTGGAATTACAAGAAGTGGTATATCGGATGTCTCATGAGAACCATCGGCGTCAACAAGAACGACCGCTTCGTTTTTGGCTTTTGAAATCCCCAGTCTAACACCCGCGCCTCTACCTTTTCCGTTGTCCAATAAATATTGTACATTAAGTTTTTTCACAAGCTCCTTAGTATTGTCGGTCGAATGTCCGTCAACAATGATGATTTCACCTGCGTATTTTTTAACTTCACGGATAATTTTTGCGAGTCCCTCTGCCTCGTTTTTTGCTGGAATAATGGCAGTAACGCGAAATTTATCGTAGGGAAGGGTCATTAAACTTGGATTTCCTCAAATTCGTCTTCGCCCTCTTTATTCTTATGAGATTTAAAGAGTTTTTCGTTTTGGGCAATAACATGAGTCGTAAAGAGTATTCCATTTAAATGATCAACTTCGTGTTGAATTATAATTGCCGGAAAACCTGTAAATGTCTGTTTAAAATTATTTCCATTCGCATCTTGCCACGCGAGTACCACCTCTTTTTTTCTTGTAACGTTTCCCCAAATGTTTGGGATTGAAAGACATCCTTCGAGTAATTTATTTTTTGATGACTCTGGTTTGTTAGCCTTTTCATTTCTTCCCTTAAAATGAGGGATTTCTTCCTCTTCTGACATGCTAATGATAACCGGATTAATATAAGAAGTAACTTTCGATTTTTCAGTTGGTTTCATCTGAAAAATTTGAAGAGAAAGTCCGACCTGTGGAGCAGCGAGTCCTACGCCAACCGGATCAGTTGTCGCGCGTAGTGTGCTCTCCATTCCTTTCAAGATTTCAATTAATTTCTTGTCAAATTTAGTGACAACTTTTGCTTTTTCAATAAGAACTCTATTTGGGGTAGTAACGATAGTGTACATAAAAATAAGGTTTAGTTGTTAGGGTTTAGTTTCTGAAAATTATAAAACAACCAAACCATAAACACCAGCATCTAAATGCTTATTCCAATGTTTTTAGGAGATCAATCGCTTGCTGGTCTTGGGGATTGAGGTTCTTGATTACAAAATTAAGTGTGTCTTTTGCTTCATTTTTCATTTGTTCGGCTTTTTCCTTATTGTCTTTTTCAGCGGTTGCCATCTCGGAAAGGTACAATGCTTTTGCGTAGTACGCGTCTCTATAGTTGGGTTTCATTTTTATTGTTTGGTTGAGTAATTCTATCGACTCCGGTCTTTTTCCGATCTGATCGTAAATAAGGGCTTGATTATAAATTACCTTAGCGTCGGTTGGGGCAAGCTGGTGGGATTTTTCGATAGCTGCCACGGCTTCGTTAATGACTGTCGGAGAAAGCTGGGAAAGGGAATACATGACTCTGGTTCTTGCCTTCCAGTACACTACATTGTTTGGATTATTTTTCGCTACAGAATCACTTAGTTCTTTTGCGCGAGTTGCAAATTGAGTTGCATTGGCTGCGTCATTTTGCGAGGCTGCCGTCAGGGCAAGGGCTGCAAGATTGACCGATAGCTCGTTTTTGTATAAGTCTTCGCCGCCCCGCATTTGTACTGCTTTTTCAAGCAACGGATTTGCAGTTGCGAATTCGTTAATGCGATTGTAGTTATACCCCAATCCATAACTCAAATCTGCGTTCCAATAATTGACTAAGAATAAAATGCAATATAGAGAGAACACGACGATTCCACCAATTGCCATAATTCCTCCGGTTCCAGGAGGGTTTGATGTTACAAAATCTTCCTTCATTCCTTTTGGCAGTACGAATAATTTGTGGGTAGGTTTTGTAAGTGACCAGTAGAAGAGAGGAATAAGAAACATCAGAAGATTTACATTTACAACTGAAAAACCAAAGAAATTACTTACCGCAATACCAAAAAATGAACCAACAAAAGCAGGGAGAAGCGGATCTCCGAACACCTTGTTTTTCAATTGACGGATCATATGCCGCAGGGCAAAGAAGAGAAATGCAACTAAAAATAAGAGGTACGTTCCAAGACCGAGTGCGCCTGTTGTGGCAAGATAATTAAGAAATTCGTTATGAGCTTTATTGTAGAGGTAATCCCACTCAGACGTCATATTGTGCTCTACGGGTCGGTATCTGTAGTATGCAAAAGCGTATGTTTCAACACCGGAACCAAATACCGGATACGCTTTCCAAATGTCTATTGCTCCTTTCCATACAATTTTTCGGATATCTCCCGAGCCTGTGATGCTTGATTCAAGTGCGGGTTGGGCTTGGGGAGCAGCGGTTGGAGCAGGTGCTGCAGGTGTTTTGGTTTGATCTGTCTTGGGTTTTGACTGTTGGTTCAGGTAGTAATAGCTGAATTTTTGCAATCTGGGAATCGGATTGACGGTAAAAAATGTTGTTAGCAGAAAAAGAATTTGCATTACGATAAGAAGTTGAAAACTTTTTTGTTTGAGGATTCCAAGGGGAGAGAATGAATTTTTTCGAATAATAAGTACTGTAAAAAGCAAAACAAAAATCAGGTTGCCGACCCAAAATCCGACAAATCCCGATTGCGAAAGAGTCCATCCAAGGTCAAGGTAGAAAAGAAGGGTCGCAAGCAAAAATCCGGCGGTTTTAAATAGTGGGATGTCTAAAATAGTATTCTTTTTTATCTTTTTAGCTGCATTTATGGTGTATGCAGTGCCAATTGGGAGAAGAATCATGAGAAATGCGGCAAGCCAGTTGGGTTGTCCAAGTGTTGAGAACATACGGACCTTTGGTTGGAATGCTTCAGTCCAGCAGTTGACATCAAGAGTTCCTCGAAAAGCAAGACAAGTCGGGTCGTATCCAAAATGCGAGGGGAGTCCCCACAATGCAACGAGTACACCTGAAATAAACACAATCAAAAGCATTCTTCCAGCCCGCTTAAAACTTTCTTCCCGGTCTTGAGTAAGTACATTTGTCGCAAAGGCAAAATAAAGAAAAACATAGCACAAAGTAGAAAGAAGGCCGCCGTTAAATCTGGAATAGTAACCCCAAAAAGAGGTGTGTGAGTCCATCGAAAAGATCGTAGATAGCACTTGCGAAGCTAAAAACAATAACAAAGGTATATCAAAGGGCGTTCTTCTTACTTCAAACTTTTTTTCAATAACAATTTTTGTTCCCCATAAAGCAAATATGATAAGGGTATAAATATATACGAGCCACATCTTATTTAGTTCAAAAAGCTCAGAAGTATTCGGATGCATCGCCAATGGGGTGGTTAGAAATAGTGCGTAAAACGTAAAAGTGATTGCCTTATTGATTCTTTCTATGTGCTTTCGCATATGGTAGATATAGAGAACGGATGGAAAAAGTGTACCATAATAAAAAGGCAAAAGGCAAAAGTATTATGAGCATTCTCAGGAAAAATCAAGAAAAGATCTTAACAATTCTTATCTGGATTTGTTGTGGATTTAGTTTTCTTTGGCTTTTGAAAGTTATGCTCTTGGGATACTATCCGGATTTTAAGACCCAATATTATGTTCCGAAAATAGCTTTTTCGGGAGAAAATCCATATATAACAAGCAAAATTTTATATACGCCACAAGTCTATCCACCAACTGCATTTTTTTTCTTTCTCCCGTTTTCTCTATTCACGCTTGAATTCTCTTCGTATTTATATACTGCATTTTCGATAGGCGCGCTTTTGCTTTCTCTTTATTTGCTTTCAAAGATACATAAGTTACATTTTTTTGGACGGGTGAATCTGTTTTTGCTAACATTAGTCTTTTTGTCGTTCCCGGTAAAATTCACACTCGGAATGGGACAGGTTAATCTGTATATCTTGCTTTTGATGGTGATTGGTCTTTGGTATCTACAGAAAAAAAAGGAAGTCATTGGGGGTGTTTTTTTTGGATTTTGCTTGGTCCTTAAGATGTTTCCGCTGATACTTCCGTTATATTTTTTTCTGAAATTGAAAGGAAGGATACTTTTTGGGATTTTTCTGAGTTTATCTATTGGAACGCTTCTTGTAATTGTTTTTATTCCTCACAGCCTTATCGAAAGTTTTTTTTCGATTCTCCCTTCATTTATAAGTTCCTGGAAACTTGATTATTACAATCAGGCAATTTCAGGCGTTATCGGTAGGAGTTGGGGGGTAAACCCTATGACTGTCTTTCTAAAAACGATTTTGTCCTTGCTGTCTGTTGTAGTAACTTTTTATGTGATTTTGAAGAAAAAGGGAGATGGCTTTGAAAATGTAAGTCTGATTGTGTGTAGCCTTATTACCCTTAATTTACTTATTAACACTTTTTCCTGGCAGCATCATTTTGTGTGGTTGATAATTCCATT
>CAZPUU010000032.1:0-4356 GCA_964589835.1 uncultured Gammaproteobacteria bacterium | reverse complement strand
TTTTCCCATGATTTGGGAATAGATCTTGGAACAGCAAATACATTAGTTTTCATCAGGGGTAAAGGTATCGCGATAAGAGAGCCTTCCATTGTTGCACGGCATTTAAAATCAAAGAAAATAATTGCGGTCGGAACCGAAGCGAAAAAAATGCTTGGTAAAACCCCCGGAACAATCGCTGCAATCCGTCCTCTGGAGCACGGGGTAATTTCTGATTTTGATGGAGCAACTTACATGCTTTCGTACTACATAAAACAAGTCCACGAAAGCGGACGGAGAATTCCTTTGCTGGCCCGCCCAAGGGTAGTCGTTGGAATTCCCTCAGGGGTTACCGAGGTTGAAAGACGTGCGGTATGGGAAGCGGCACTTACTGCCGGAGCGCGGGAATGCTATCTCATTGAAGAACCCATGGCGGCTGCAGTCGGATGCGGGGTCAGCGTTTTTGAACCGACCGGGGTAATGACAGTAGACATAGGTGGAGGAACGACAGAAATTGCGGTCATATCACTTGGCGGGATTGTTGTGAACAGATCATTAAAAGTTGCCGGTTACGATATGGATCAGGCGATAGTGCACTATATTAGATTGCGGCACGGGTTGATCATCGGCGAAAAAACTGCTGAGGAGGTAAAAATGAAAATCGGAAGTGCATATACGGCGAGTCAAAAGTCAAAAACCAAAAATCAAAAGTCGGATAAAGATCAAAAAGCAGACGAGGGACAGAAACCCGAGGGCGAGAAGGTTGCACTCGTCAGGGGAAGGGATGTTGAGACCGGTCTTCCCAAGAGTTTGAGGGTAACGGAGGGAGAGATGCGTGAGGCTATAGGACCTGTGATTGGAGAAATTATAGATAGTATCATGGAGGTAGTTGAAGAAACACCACCGGAGCTAACGTCAGATATTCTTGAACGCGGAATACTTTTGACAGGTGGAGGAGCTCTTATTAAGGGGATAGACGCACTTATTGTCGAACGTACAAAATTGCCGGTGACTATTGTTGATGATCCACTGACAACAGTTGTGCGAGGTTGCGCGAAACTTCTTGATGATCCGGCGCTTCTTAACCAGGTGAAAGTAACGGGAGGATTGCGATAGTATAAGTCAAAGATAAATTGTATCGCGTCTAAATTTATGAGTATAATTTTGTATGGAGCAAGCTCCTCAAAATGTAGTTCCGACGATCCCTCCAGTTGATGAAGGTCTGGTTACTCCCAGTTCTGAAGGAGTAACCAAGCGGCGGATAATTCCTTTTCTTGTACTTGGAGTCATAGCATTGATAATACTTGTTGGTGTAATTGTTGTATTAAATTACTTTCAGCTAATTAAGCTAAAAAATCTCTCTTCTGCTTTGTCGGTTCTACCCAGTATTAGTGAAAAAGAGTTACCTGAATCAAATAAAAGTATAGATGGGGAAAGCCCGACACCTGACAGTGGAGGAACTCCTGCGAGTTCTAAAATTGCCGATCTGCCCGGCAACTACACATTGCAACAGGTAAGCTCTGATTTGAAACATGTGATTCTTAAGAACAGATTTAAGATTCTTGTGCCGAATTGTGCGGAATGCTCACGATATGAAGCAGTCAACGGAGCTAAATTTCAGCCAATAACCGGAGATTTATTATTGATCGCAAAAGATAAAGACAAATATGTGCTCAACTATAAAAATAAGGAGTACGGTCCATACGAGAAAGCTAATCTAGTGAGCGGTTTTGCTGATGGTCCCCGATATGTTGCGGGAAATCCGTTTACGGGATTTGCATTTGATTTTTCTGGAGACCATATTGCGTACTCGGTAATTAAATCAGGCAAACATGTAGTTTTTAAAGACGGTGTAGAGGCAGATTCACATGATGTTACAGGTGGAGATCCACAAGTAGGTTCTCTCGTTATGAGTCCAGACGGTCGAAGGCTTGGTTATAGCCTTTCATCTCAAGTCGGTTCTGCCTCACAAAATTCATATGCTGTTATCGATGGGATAAAAGGAGTAAAGCACAGCAATCCTATAAATTATCTATCTTTTACTGCTGACAGCAAGCATTCAATTTATTTTGTAAAAGAAAGTGACGGAGCTTCCGGATCGGTTTATGTAGACGGAAAAAAGGAAGGTGAGTCATTTTATGATCTTGACACTTTTAATATCTCCCCAACAGGTGCTTTTGCCTTGGGACTACGCGGCGATTATGCATATGTAACAAAAAAATTAGATATATCAACCGGTAATACATCCGATGGACTTGTTTTTAACGGCAAGACGATTGATACCGCTGAAGACATATCGAGTCTGTTGTTCAGTAACAATGGCGCTCATTTTGCATACATAAAGAGTTCGAAAATAGTAGGATTATCAGAATCGGTAGTTTTAGATAATAAAAAGATTTATGAAGCCCCGGTAACCGGTTCAGGAGGAATTAAGAATTTAAAATTCAGTGTCGACAATAATCATATTTATTTTATTCATAATGAAAAAATTATTCAGGACGGAAAAATAACATTAATTGAAGAAAGAGACGGAGAAATTATAGATTATTCAAGAAGTTCCGACAAAAAAAGGATCTTATATACATACGCAGACAGAGAAGCAAAACGGACCTTTGCCAATGTTGACGGAAAGAAATATATGTTAACTGGTAATTACACGTTTTCAGGGTTTAGTCCCGATTCCAAGCATTTTGTGATCTGGATGGGAAATTATAGTTCGTCAAATGAAGCGTCCGAATCAAGCTCAAGTGCCATGACGAATTTTCAACTCTTGGTGGATGGAATTGTAAGGCCTACGATATACTCCGGTTTATATTTCCCTCGCCCCAACAAGGAAGTATATGCCTATGGCTCAAGGCTTATCGAGGGAAGTAGCTTGATTAATTTTTCCCAAGATAGCAGCTACATCGAATTTGTAGCGAAAAAGGATAACGAACTTTGGCATATGGTTGAAAAACTTTAACTCCAAAATTTGGGTTAGGTTAGCTCGAAAGTTTAGGGGTTTTTGACAATTTCAAACCTCGGGATCTTTTTTCCATTTATTTCCACTTCTTCCAAAAACATCTCAATTGGCCTTACCCACATTTGATTTGGAAAATCTCTTGATACATACAACGGCTTATATAGTACCAGTTCTTCAAGTGTTTCAGAATGCCTGACGATATCAATTACTTTATACAAATTTCCCTTGTAGTGCTTGTAGGTAGCATTAATTTTTAGATCTTGCATCAGGTTCATTATACAGTATGTTATGGTTGACAAAATTGAGGCTATCGAGTATCATATACCTACATGAATTTGAGGTTAAAGGCGATTGTGTCTTTAAATTCGGAAGGAACTATGAAATTTGTACTTACATCTTTTAAGCTCTCTTCCTAAATTCTTCGCAAACTGATTCAGTTTCGCGACTCAAATTCCTTGTCTGTTTTAATTACTCAACTTTTGTTTAGTCATTAAAATTGGCTCATTAACAAGTGAATAGACGTTTGAAAAGTGGTAGGAAAGTTCGAGAAATCGAACAAATCTCTGCTTTTCAAAATATTTTTTTAAGAGGTTCTTAAAAAATTTCTTTTTAAGTAAATTGACGAGCAGGATTAACTACAAAAATAGCTTTGTCTGTTTTGCTAATGCGCAAGCAATTGTACACAATAAAACAGTCACTCATAATATCGAGGTAATTCAATAGCAATATTGAGCTTGCCGGAATATTTTTTTGAGAGTTTGATCCTGGCTCAGGATGAACGCTGGCGGCGTGCCTTAGGTATGCAAGTCGAACGAATTTAGTAGCAATACTAAGTTAGTGGCGGACGGGTGAGTAACGCGTATGAATCTACCCAGAAGTAGAAAATAACCTGCCGAAAGGTGGGCTAATGTTCTATAGTCTTTCCGAAGTAAAGGAGTAATCCGCTTCTGGAGGAGCATGCGTCCTATCAGCTAGTTGGTGAGGTAATGGCTTACCAAGGCTATGACGGGTATCTGGACTGAGAGGTTGAACAGACACAGGGGCACTGAGACACGGGCTCCACATCTACGGATGGCAGCAACCAGGAATATTGGGCAATGGACGAAAGTCTGACCCAGCGACGCCGCGTGGAGGATGAAGGCCTTAGGGTCGTAAACTCCTTTTGCCAAGCTCTTCACGGCTTGGAGAATAAGCACCTACTAACTACGTGCCAGAAGTCTCGGTAATACGTAGGGTGCAAGCGTTATCCGGATTTACTGGGCGTAAAGAGTGTGTAGGCGGTCTGCCAAGTCGCAGCTTAAAGCCCGGGGCTTAACCCCGGATTTGGTTGCGATACTGATTGACTGGAGGATTATTTGGGGTGCTGGAACAGTTGGTGTAGTGGTGAAATACGTTGATATCAACTGGAACACCGAAGG
>CAZPUU010000031.1:0-10322 GCA_964589835.1 uncultured Gammaproteobacteria bacterium | reverse complement strand
TATCGGAAGAAGTTTTTGGTGTAGAGCCAAATAAAGCACTTATTGCTCAGGCAATACGGGTGTATTTGGCAAATCAAAGACAAGGAAATGCATCAACAAAAACCAGGGGAGATGTGACCGGTTCTACCCGAAAAATTTATCGACAAAAAGGAACAGGAAGAGCGCGACATGGAGCAGTAAAGGCTCCAATTTTCGTTGGAGGAGGAGTAGCTCATGGACCACACCCTCACGATTTTTCGCTTAAAATGCCTGCAAAAATGAAAAAGAAAGCTCTTATCTCGGCCCTTTCAGAAAAAGCTCAAGAAGGATCATTGAAAGTTGTTGAAGGGGATTTTAGCGGAAAGACAAAAGAAGTAGCAAAACTTCTTCAATCACTTACATTAGGAAAAAATGGAAAAGCAAATAAAGTACTATTTGTTGTTGATAAAAACGAAAATGCAGCACGAGCAGCGCATAATATCGATGGTCTTGCGATCGAAAAAGCAAATACGCTCACGACATACGGAGTAATGGTAAATCGGAATATAATTTTTCTAAAAAATGCAGTCGAAGAAGTTACAAAAAGATTAAAAGTTTAATATGCGAGCACAACACATTATCATAAAACCTGTTATTTCTGAAAAGTCTCTTAAAGATGCGACTTTTGGGAAGTACACTTTTTTGGTTGATAAAAAGTCAACAAAGACAGAAATAAAAAAAGCGATCGAGCAGGTTTTTGAAGTAAATATAACAAAAATTGCGACAAACATTACAAAAGGCACAACGACTCGAAATACAAAAGTCGGAAGAAAAGTTAATGCATTTTCAGATAAAAAAGCCCGGGTCACACTGCAAAAAGGGCAATCGATAGCTATTTTTGATGAGCATTTGGGTTTGGATAAAAAGGAAGAAAAAAAGAAAGAGAAAAAAACGAGTTCAAAAGAGGGAGAGAAAAAGGGAGATACTAAATAACTATGGCATCAACACTTAAAAAAATATTGAAGAAAAATTCGGGACGGGATAATTCCGGAAGCGTTGTCGTGCGACATCAGGGCGGACGTCAAAAGAGATTTTATAGAATAGTTGATTTTAAAAGAGACAAATTCGATATGGTTGGAACGGTTGCAGGAATTGAATACGATCCAAATAGATCGGTTGATCTTCTTCTTATCCACTACAAAGACGGAGAGAAAAGATATATTCTAAGACCTTTGAATGTGAGTCTTGGTGACACAATTGTATCATCTGAGATGGTAGACATTAAAAATGGAAATGCTATGAAAATCAAAAATATTCCGATTGGAACACCTGTGCATAACGTTGAGCTGACAAAAGGACGTGGGGGACAAATAGTAAGAAGCGCCGGAGATCAAGCAATGATTGTAGCAAAAGAAGTAAAATACGTTCAGGTGAAATTGCCTTCAGGTGAATTAAGACGGATTTTGAACGATAATTATGCTACAATTGGCCAATTATCTAAGGTAGAGTGGAAGGATAGAGTTATTCGCAAGGCTGGTGCAAAACGCCACATGGGAATAAGACCAACAGTAAGAGGAGTAGCGCAGGATCCGAAGTCACATCCACATGGAGGAGGAGAGGGAAGAAGCGGTATCGGACTAAAATACCCAAAGACATATACCGGAAGAAGGGCTGTTGGAAAGACGAGAGACAGGAAAAAATTTAGCAATAACATGATTATTAAAAGAAGGAAAGTGTAATAAATATGAGTAGATCACTTAAAAAAGGACCATTAATAAACGAGCGACTATTAAAGAAAGTCATGGCTCAAAAGGACAGCGGGAATCGTGAAGCTATCAACACGTGGGCGCGGGATTGTCAAATCCCACCTGAGTTTGTCGGACATATATTTGGTGTTCACAATGGAAAGCATTTTATTACAGTCAAAGTAGTTGAGGGAATGGTTGGCCATAGGCTCGGAGAGTTCTCAATAACCAGACACTTTAAAGGACACGGAAGAGTTGTCGCAAGAGAAATAAGCAAGACATAATGTATATGGAATATCAAGCAATCGCAAAGAACATAAAAGTATCGCCTCGAAAGGTGAGGCTTGTTGCCGATCAAATCAGAGATTTGAGTATCTCAGGCGCTCTGACAACGCTTATGGTGTCCCGAAAAAGAGGCGCTGTATCGCTTAAAAAAGCTTTGGAAAGTGCCATGGCTAATGCAGTAAATAATAACAATGCAAAAAAAGACGATCTCAAGATTAAAACTATCAGTGTTACCGAGGGCATCCGCTACAAAAGATACCATTTTGCCGGACGCGGAAGAACACGTCCATATGTCAAAAGAACGAGTCACATCAACGTTGTTTTGATGGATGGCGTTGAAAGAACGCTTCCTGCAATAAAATTGGATGCAAAGCCGGCAGTTGTTGAAGGAAAGATCGAAGGAGTAAAAAATGAAAAAAAGGTAACCAGTTCAAAAACAATAAATAAGGGAGGGAAAAAATAATGGGACAAAAAGTTCATCCAATAGCGCTACGCCTTGGGATACATCACGACTTTAAGAGTATTGGATATTATCCTAAGAATATGTACGCAAAAACAGTACTCAAGGATATAAAAGTCAGAGAGGCTTTGATGAAGAGATTGAGACCTGCTGGAGTCGGAGATGTTATCGTTGAGCGCTCAGCAAGTTCGATAAAAATCATCATTTATGTTATGCGCCCGGGTATTGTTATCGGACGGGGAGGAAGCGGTCTTGAAGAGCTCAAGAAAGAGATTGTGAAGCTACTTAATGTAAATGAAACAGCACTGGCAAAAAGCTCGCAGAAAGTTGAATTAAGAGTAGAGCCAATAAAGGAACCGAACCTTTCTGCATATTTGGTTGCAACAAATATTGCCGAACAGCTTGCGCGCAGAATGCCTTTTAAAAGGGTTGTAAAGCAATCGCTTGACAGAATTATGCAAAGCGGTGCAAAGGGAGCAAGAATTGTTCTTGCAGGGAGAATTAACGGAGCAGAAATCGGTAGACGTGAGCGTTCACAGGTTGGGAAAGTATCCCTGTCGACAATTAGAGAAAATATTGATTTTTCGAGTGTTCCTTCACTCACAAAAAGCGGATACATTGGGGTAAAAGTTTGGATAAATAAAAAATAGAATAATATGTTGCAACCAAGAAAAACAAAATATAGAAAATTGTTCAAGCCTAGAAGCTTGCCGGGTCCTGCAAAAAAAGGAACAAAAGTAAGTTTTGGGGAATTCGGATTGAGAGCTGACGAGTCAGGACACGTTTCAAGCCGTCAAATTGAGGCTGCAAGGCGTGCTATCGTTCACTTTATAAAAAGAGGAGGAAGGGTTTGGATCAGAATTTTTCCGGCGATGCCTATAACTAAAAAACCGCCTGAAACGAGAATGGGAAGTGGAAAAGGTGATGTTGATCATTGGGTAGCTGTAACACGCGCCGGACAAGTTATGTTCGAAATGGGTGGAATAGAGGAGACGGTTGCAAAAGAAGCATTGAGACTTGCAGCAATGAAACTTTCAGTAAAGTCGTCTTTCATAAAAAAGAATGACTAATTAACATTATTATGAAAAAAGAGCAAAAAAAAGAATTGAGATCAAAAACAATCGAAGAACTTATCAATGAGCTTCGTGATATGAGGGCTGAGGTTACGAAATTAAAAATTGACATGAAGACTGGAAAAGTGGAAAATACCAACACTTTTTATAGAAAAAAGAAAGATATAGCAAGAGTTCTGACTTTCTTAAATCAGAAGTTTGTTGCAAAGACAATAAATAAAGAGGAGGCAAGCGCAAGCATTTAACAAATATGAAAGAAGAAATCAAAAAAACAAAAGTTAAAACTACAACTCAAAAATCAAAAATTGAGAAAAAAGTAATTGTAAAAGAACAGAAAATGAGTGTAAAACCTGTTGTAAAAAAAGTAACAGTTCAGAACACAAGAAAAATCCTTAAGGGAACAATTGTTTCTGCAAAGATGCAAAATACAGTTGTAATTGCAATTGAGCGAAAAGTTGCGCACAAATTATATGGCAAACTCTTAAGGGTAACCAAAAGAATCAAGGCAGATACAAATGGTATGGAGCTTTCAGAGGGTGATTTTGTCACGATCGAACAGACTAGACCGGTGAGTAAAGAAAAGAATTTTAAAGTGATCAAAAAGGAGGAGGCTAAATAATATGGTTCAACACAGGACAATGTTGGTCGTTGCAGATAACAGCGGAGCAAAACAACTCCAGGTTATCCATATCTATGGAGGTTCAAAGAGAAGTTTTGGATATTTGGGTGAAACATTGGGATGTGTTGTAAAAAAGGCACTCCCTCACGGACAGTTCAAAAAGGGAGACAAGGTAAAGGTAGTACTCGTAAGAGCGAAAAAGGAACACAAAAGAGTAGATGGTACCTACATTCGATTTGGTGAGAATGCGGGAGTTGTAATTGACGAGAAGACAAAAGACCCAATGGGAACACGTATATTCGGTCCGATTGCAAGAGAAGTAAAAGATGCAGGGTTTGCAAAAATTGCATCGTTAGCCAAGAATGTCGTTTAACTAACTAAAATTATGAATACACTAAAAATAAAAAAAGGAGATACGGTTCAGGTAATGATCGGGAAAGACAAAGGTAAAAAAGGGGAAGTTGTAAAAGTGCTTCCTTTAAAAAGTATGGTGGTTGTTGAGAACGTGAATCAATACAAAAGACATATCAAATCACGAATGCAAGGCCAAAAGTCAGAAATCGTGACTATCACAAAACCATTACACGTAAGCAAGGTTTCTCTGCTGGACCCTAAAAAGAAAAAACCGACAAGAGCCGGATATAAAATTGTCAAAGGTCAAAAAGAAAGAATAGGGAAGTTGTCAGGTGAAAAAATTTAACAAATATGAAAGTACAAGCATCAATAAAAAAACGCTGTCTGAATTGTAAGATTATTAAAAGAAAGGGGAGGTTACTTGTGATTTGTGAAAATCCACGACACAAGCAACGTCAAGGTTAATTATGGAATTTAAAAAGAATTTTGAAGAAAAAATAACAAAAGAGTTGAAAGAAAAACTCAAGCTAAAAAGTGTCATGGCTGTTCCAAGAGTGACAAAAATTGTGGTCAATATGAGTTCACGCGAATTTCTTAAAGACCGCAAAAATATTGAGAAAGCAATTGAGGATTTAGTTTTGATTACAGGTCAAAAACCAAGAATTGCAAAGGCACGCATCTCAATTGCAACATTTAAGCTCAGAGAAGGAGACAAAATCGGTCTTTCAGTAACCCTTCGAGGAAAGAGAATGTACGATTTTTTGGAAAAACTCGTTAAAATCGTTTTTCCTCGTGTAAAAGATTTTAGCGGTGTTGACTTGAAAGCTTTCGACGGAAGAGGTAATATATCGGTTGGCTTTAACGAACAGCTTGTTTTTCCAGAAATTGATTCCGGAAAGGTTGATACATTAAGATCTTTGCAGGTAACAATTGTTACCAATGCGGGAAATGATGAAAAAGCAAAAATGCTTTTTGAATCAATCGGGATGCCTTTTGTAAAAGTAAAAAGCGAAAAGTTAGAAGTTAAAAATTAAGGATAAACTATGGCTAAGAAATCAACAATTGTAAAACTAGGAAAAAAACAAAAATACACTACTCGCAACGTTAATCTTTGCGCACTGTGTGGTAGAACCCGCGCATACATGAGACTTTTCGGGATTTGTAGAATTTGTTTTAGAGAAAGAGCTCTTAAAGGAGAATTTCCCGGAGTAAAGAAAGCGAGTTGGTAAATATATGACATATCCTGTTGCAAACTTTTTAATACAAATAAAAAATGCCTATATGGCAAATAAAAATGAAGTAAGTTTTCCTTACTCCAAGATGGTCCTTTCAATTGGGAAAGTTTTGAAAGATGAAGGATACATTAAAGACATTAAAGAAGAAAAAGGAGAAAAGCATATGGAAGTGAAAGTTACGCTTCTGTATCGAAAAAATGAAGCAGCACTAAAAGATGTAAAAATCATATCAAAGCCATCTGTGCATACATATGTAAATAAAACGAAGGCAAGAAAGTCATCAACAAAATATGATGTTGCGATTGTTTCGACAAATCAAGGAATTATGTCAAATAGAAAAGCTACAAAATTAGGAATAGGAGGAGAGTTGCTCGCAAGAGTGTCATAAATATATGTCAAATATAGGAAAACAACCGGTTATGTTAACAGATGGAGCGCAAGTTGCTTTAGATGGAAGAAATGTAACTGTTACCGGAACAAAGGGTACATTGTCTTGGACAATACCTGTTGGAATTGAGATTGAATTGAGTGATGACAAGATTGTCGTTACAAAAAAACACGAAAGTCAGTCTCTTTCAAAATTTTATGGTCTTACCAGATCGTTGTTATTTAATATGGTAACAGGAGTAACCAAAGGATTTGAAAAAAGATTAGAGCTTTCGGGGGTCGGATACAGAGCAAAAGTTGATGGACGAGATTTGGTAATGAATTTGGGTTTTTCCCATCCGGTAAAAATTGCAGCGCCCGAAAATATTTCTTTCAAAGTAGAAGAAAATATTATTACGGTTACGGGAGTCGACAAACAAGTAGTAGGGGATGTGGCAAGCAGAATAAGAAAAGTACGTCCGCCGGATCCATATAAAGCTAAGGGGATCAAATATGAAGGTGAAAAGATCAGACGAAAAGCAGGAAAGGCTGCTAAAGCTGCCTAAAATTTATTATGAAAAAAATTGAAATTAAAAATATACAAAGAAAGAGAAGGATTAAGAGGATCCGAAATAAAATCATGGCAACTGCAAGCAGACCAAGACTTTCGGTTTTCCGGTCAAATATGAATATTTATGCTCAAATAATTGATGATGCGAAAGCCAAGACAATTGTTTCTGCATCATCAAAAGAGACGAAGGAAACAAAAAAGATGGAGCAAGCAATAGCCACAGGAAAGCTGATTGCACAAAAAGCAAAAGAAGCGAAAATAACAACTGTCGTTTTTGATAAAGGCGCATACAAATTCCATGGGAGAGTAAAGGCTCTTGCAGACGGAGCACGAGAAGGAGGATTGCAATTCTAATATGGATAACCAATACGACGAGAAAATCGTACAAATAAATAGAGTCTCAAAAAAGACGAAAGGTGGAAATAAGATGAGATTTTCAGCTCTTGCCGTAGTGGGAGACAGAAAAGGAAAGGTTGGAGTCGGTCTTGGAAAATCTGCTGACGTTTCTTCAGCTATTCAAAAAGCTATTGCATACGCAAAAAAACATTTTATTGATGTGCCAATAGTAAATGATTCTATCCCACGTTCAATTCGGGTGAAAGAGGGAGCAGCTGAAGTATTATTGAAACCAGCCCCACAAGGATCCGGAATTATTGCCGGGGGAGCCGTTCGAAGCGTTGTTGAGGCTGCCGGAATCAGAAACATTTCATCAAAAATTTTGGGAACCTCCAACAAGGGAAGCAATGTTCATGCTACTTTCTCAGCTCTTAAAGAGTTGGGGAGGAAAAAAGCAATATAATAACTATGCAAAATATTCAAAAAACAACAATTAAAAGTGCTCGAAGGCTCGGTCAGGGTCATGGAACAGGACGCGGCAAAACATCAGGCCGTGGAACAAAGGGACAAAATGCGCGAAGTAATCGAGCCCTTTCTTTTGAAGGAGGAGCTTTACCACTTATCAAAAGATTGCCGTTCCGAAGAGGAAAAGGAAGAAATTATTCACTTCAGCCGACTCCTATAGTTATCAATCTCAAAGCTCTCGAGTTGCTTCCTGCAAAGTCTGTTGTTGATATCGAAACTTTAATCAAGCATAATATGATAGTCGCAGCCGACGCAAAGAAATTTGGTGTGAAAATTTTAGGTGATGGTGAACTGAAGAAGGCACTTACCATTAAGCTCCCCATTTCAAATTCTGCTCGAAAAAAAGTAGAAGCAGCGGGCGGATCGGTCGAGTAAGCAATTTGTATGAGCAAATTTTTTGCAGTCCTTAAAAAAATCTTCAAAGACCGTGATTTAAGGAAAAAAACTCTTATTGTTCTTGGACTCTTCTTAGTTTTTCGATTTTTAGCCCACATTCCAGTTGCAGGAGTTAACCTCAATCAATTGCGTTCCCTTTTCGAACAAAATCAATTTTTGGGCCTTATCAATCTTCTTGGTGGTGGAACATTGGCAAATTTTTCTGTATTGGCCGTAGGAATTGGGCCATACATCTACGCTTCAATCGTCATGCAACTTGCAACCCAAATTTACCCAAAGCTTGAAGAATTGCAGAAAGAGGGACAATACGGCCGTCAAAAGATCAATCAATACACGCGCTATATCACAATTCCTTTAGCAATATTACAATCCATTGGAATGTATGCACTTCTTCGAAGTCAGGGGCTTATTGCAAATCTGGATCCTTTTATGTTGGTTACTTTTGTAACGACATTGGTTGCAGGGACTATGGTTGTTTTGTGGATAGGAGAGCTTATCTCAGAGCAGAATATTGGAAACGGAATTTCTCTTATTATCTTTGCTGGAATAGTCGGTTCCTTACCGACTTCTATAGGGCAGGCTTTCACGACGATTACTCCTGATCAATTGATGAACTACGCACTTATCGGGGCTGCAGCGTTATTGTTGGTTGGTGCAATTGTCTTTGTGACCGAGGCAGTACGTAAGGTGCCTGTAATTTATGCACGAAGAATCCGTGGGGGGAAGAGTGAAAGTGCACAACAAACATTCCTTCCATTGCGGCTCAATTCAGCAGGAGTTGTACCGATTATTTTTGCAATATCTTTAGTGTTGCTACCCTCATTGCTCTCAAATTATTTCATAGCTTCAAAAAATGCTGCGCTTGCCGGTGTTGGACAATTTTTAGCTGTTAATTTTGCTACAACAAGTATTGCTTACAACGTGGTTTATTTTTTGATGGTGTTTGGATTCACCTATTTTTATACGGCAATTGTCATCAATCCTCAAAAAGTTTCCGAAGATATCCAGGAAGGTGGAGGATTTATTCCAGGTATCAGACCCGGTAAGCCAACTGCAGGTTATATCAATTTTATTGTGACCCGTATAACTCTTGTTGGAGGATTATTCTTGGGATTGGTAGCTGTAATTCCTAATATTCTTCAGTCATTGACCGGCGTTCAGGCGCTTCTTGTTGGAGGGACGAGTGTTTTGATTGTGGTTTCGGTTGTTATTGAAACGGTAAAAATCTTCCAAACGCAGATGGTAACCAGATCTTACGAGAGATTCAATTTATAATCATGAAAATTATTCTCATTGGTATTCAAGGTAGTGGTAAAAGTACGCAAGGCAATCTCCTCTCGCAAAAACTTTCTATACCCTATCTCTCCTCAGGACATATATTCCGGGAAATGGCTAAAGAAAAAACGCCTCTTGGACGCTACATCAAGGAAACAATGAATGCCGGTTATCTTATTCCTGACGATAAGACACTGGAAATAGTTGAGGAATATTTAGCTCACCCTGAATATAAAGACGGGTATATTCTCGATGGGTTTCCCCGTACTGTTCCTCAGGCAGAAAAGTTCGAAAATGGGATCTCTGCTGTTTTTTACTTTAAAGTGAGTGACAAAGAGGCGTTATGGAGACTTGCCGGACGTGATGAAGAAGGAATCAGAGAGGACAATACACTGAAGGCAATAATGAAGAGAATTAACCAATTTCATGAAAAAACAGAGCCTGTGATTGATTTTTACCGCTCAAAAAGAGTTCTTCATGAAATTGATGGCGAAAAGAAGATTGAGGAAATTCACGATGAAATTTTAGAGAAAATTCCCGGCCACAAGTAGGCATGAAAAGCATTATTGGGATAACCGGCGCATTCGGTAGTGGAAAATCAACTGCTGCCTCACTTCTTGAAAAAAAAGGATACAAAAAAATTGAATTATCATCGTATTTAGAAAAAGAGGCTATTGCCCGCAAACTTCCTGTTACCCGTAAAACTCTTCAAGATTTAGGGAATGAGATGAGGGAGAAAAGTGGATCCGGAGTGTTACTACGGTTTGCTCTACAAGATCAAAAAGATATCGATAGAATTGTAATTGATGGACTGAGAAATTTAGGTGAAGTTGAGTTATTGAAGCAAGGAGGAGGAATTCTTCTCGCTGTGGTCGCGGATCGCGATCTTCGTTTTGAACGGTTGAAAAAACTAAAAAGACGGGAGAAATTGACGAAACCCTTATTTGAACAGTTGGACTTGCGGGATTTAGGGGTAAATGAGAAAATAACAGGTCTTCAAACCGCATTTTGCATAGCGCTTGCCGATGTTTTTGTTGACAGCAATAGTTCTATGGACGTTTTCAAAGAGAAAATAAATACATTTATTCAAAAATATGGAAGGTAAAAAAATATACATATTCCTA
>CAZPUU010000030.1:7871-10453 GCA_964589835.1 uncultured Gammaproteobacteria bacterium | reverse complement strand
TTTTGGTGACGGGAACTATCCCGCTATTTCCGAATTGTATTGCCCCGCCGACCATACCACTTACCAAAGCCTCACCTAGTGAAACTTTGTCGATAAGTTTTGCCGCAATAACCGCCATCGTCTGGTCGCCACACCCCGTCTCATCCTTTCCTTTACCTATTGGTATCTTTGGAACAGGAATGTGACTACACTTCCCGTTTGTTACGAAATATCCCCCGTCCGAACCTACCGTTATGAAAACGTTTTCAACCCCTTTCTCAAGAAGCCTTTTTCCGGCAATCCCGGCACTCTTTTCATCTTTGACTTCAATGCCTGTTAACACTTTTGCTTCATGGACATTTGGCTTGATAAGAAAAATCTTTTGAGACAACAGCCTTGAATAGTCTTCCCCTTCTTCGATACCACCGGGGTCAAGTAAAACCCTCAACCCTGTTTTATTGGCAATTTTGAGAGCATGAATAACTGTTCTTAATGGCATTTCCAGAGTAATAATAAGAAGTCCGTTGTTCTTTGCGGCTATTTCAAAAACATTGAGAGTATTATCCAGATCTTTCGGGGAGAAAGAATTGGTAACACCGGGTACTACATAAATTTGGTTTTGTCCTTCTTTGCTGACGGGTATCAATGCAATTCCGGGAAATTGTCCGGCACGCTCGTCAAGAATTGTAATATTTTTTGTATCAACTCCTGCTTTTTTCAGACTATCGTATGGGATTTTCCAGAGTCCAAATGGGTCTTTTGCAGTTCTGCCGACCATCGCAACTACACCAATACCGGTAAGTGTTGCAGTCATTTGAGCAATATTTCTTGGTTTTCCGCCGGGACCGATTGAAATCTTTTTTCCGTAGGTCAACTCTCCGGGCTGAAGAATTTTTTTGACATCGTGAGCGATGATATCTGTATTGAGCCCTCCAACAACGAGTATTTTTAACCGCATGAAATATTAGATCCTGGCGATGATATCTTGCCTACCCCGCCCTAAAAAGCCTGTATCAAGTCCGTATCCCTCAACCCAATCTGAGGGTTTGACGCTAAATCCTAAATAATCAGGCTCAATTTTTACTTTTCTCAGAGGTTTTGAGAGAAGCGAGCAAATGGCGACTTTTTTTACCTTTTGTTTTTTCAAATGGTCAACGAGAAATTTGAGAGTGTGTCCTGTTTCAACAATATCTTCGATGACAATGATATTCCGTCCTGAAATTTTTGTTTCTACATCTTTGGTAAGCACCGGCTTTCCAGTACTCTTCTTTCCTTTTCCATAACTTGAGATTCTCACAAATTCCATTTCAAAATTTTGGTGTCCGGCATTCCAGACAGCCTTTGAAAGATCAGAAGCGAACATGTACGCACCATTCAGAACACAAACAAAAACAATATCCTGATTCTTGTAATCTTTGGCAATTTTCTTACCGAGTGCTACGACGCGCTTTTCAACTTCTTCTTTCGAATAGAGAATTTTTATGTCACCCATGAGGAAATTATACAGGATAGATTAAGAATACCGGGCAAGATATTCTTCGGTAAGTCTCCAGTATTCTAGCGGATCAATAACATCCATGACAACATTGCATTCGGTAGCTGCATACTCAGGCATCCATCCTGTCGGGATCAATAACTCTCCGTTGTCAGCTCCTGCGATCGGCATTTTTACCGTTGTGAACAATTCAGGGTGCTCCTTGACCAAAACCGCAGTCAAATCATGCATCGCTGCTCCCTGGTATCTTTGAATTCCGTATGGAGGTCTGTTACCAAATACGCCTTCCTTTTTCTTATAAAAATTCGTGTATGTAGCATCCGGACCCACGAGCTTTACCAAAAGATCGGCGACATTTCTAGAACCTCTTCGCACTAATGATTCAGCGAGTTTTTCGACTCTTTCAGGTGTAAATTCAAGCTCGGGAAGTTGTGTTACGTCTAAAGGTACGATAGTCATTGGAATACCAAGCTCTTTTGCTCTCGCAAGAACAGTCTGTAAAGCTTTCGGGTCCCCTCCGATATTTGCCTCAACTCTTGGCGCGATATTTCCCTGAACGCCAATTGCTCCTCCCATAACGGTCAATGATTTTATGTTGTCGGCGTCGGGTCTGTTAAGAACCGCTGCAACTTCTCGTAATGCACCCAATGAAACAACATCAATTCCCCATTTTCTTTCCTCTGCCAATCTGTCGTACAAAACATGAGAGGAAGTGGCTGCAGGAGCAAAACCTTCAAATTGACCCTCAATTGCTCGTTCACCGTGGATAAAGTCCATGAGATCAGCCTCAGGCTTTTCGGCACCTAAATACACTTCGCGCTCACCAACGGGAGCTTGTAAATTCTTGTGGATAAAATCTTCCAATCCTCTGTAATTTGCAGAGGTTATCTCTGTAGTAGCATTTCCGAATGTCGCGACAAATTCTTTTTCGCCGGGCATGGCCGCGGACACCAAAAGACCGATTGCATCGTCGACTCCGGGGTCGGCAATAAGGACTTCAGGTCGATGAAAAATTTCCATTTGAGTGCTATATTAATATACTATAAGCCAATTGTCAAGGGTAGAGGATGGGAAGAGTCAGTTGTTCTTTTTGATATCTCTGCAAATC
>CAZPUU010000030.1:0-7771 GCA_964589835.1 uncultured Gammaproteobacteria bacterium | reverse complement strand
GTCAAGGGTAGAGGATGGGAAGAGTCAGTTGTTCTTTTTGATATCTCTGCAAATCTCTTATTGTCAAATAATGGTCGAATGCCATTTCCTCTTCTTTGAGAGATGACAAATCCCTCCACTCAACTTCCGTCTGCTCCCAATCGGGCTTTCCGGTCTTATCCCCAACTTCAACCATAAATTCAAATGCTACATTATTTCTCCCTTGATCATTTGCCCTGACTGGAGACGAATTAAGACGGAAAAGACTTTTAACTGTTCCGTCGTAACCTGTTTCTTCTTTTAATTCGCGTACCGCGCACTCCCTGACATTCTCTCCTTGATCCAGAAATCCTCCGGGAAATCCCCACTTTCCTGCTTCCAAAATTCCGGGAGCTCTTTTTACCAAAAGTATCTTCCCGTCTCTTACTGCAAGAATATGCACCACAACATGCCGAAGTGTTCCTTTTCCTCCGTCTTCAAAAGTACAATTAATCATTTTATCGGGGCAAACTCTTTCTTAATGCAATTTTTGTATTTGTATTCACATCTATATTCTACACTCTCAACGCAAATATTCGCTAATTAGGCTGATATTTAGTAAAATATGTAAACTTGACGCTTCTTTGCTGAGTCGTCTAATGGTAGGACAACGGATTCTGGATCCGTTTATTGGGGTTCAAATCCCTGCTCAGCAGCCGATTCGACTCGCTTTGCTCGCTCACGGCTTTAGCCTTAAAAAAGTCGAATCGTTCCGAGCGAAGTCGAGGAAATACAATTGAAAAAATCTCACTATGCCCTTTTACGTATATTTCCTCAAAGATGAAACTGGCCTGCTTTATATCGGACAAACAAACAATCTTCAGGCTCGCGAAAAGCAACATCAATCCAAATCTTCAAAAGCTGCAAAATTTACCAGGGAAGGCGGTACATTCCAACTTGTTTATTTCGAAGAATATTCGACAAGACTGGAATCTATGCAACGAGAAAAAAAGCTAAAAAATTGGACTAGGGCAAAAAAAGATGCGCTCATTTCTGGAGGCCTGAAACTCCTGGAAAAGCCTTAATTGATAAAGTATGGCTTTCGTGCCAAAATAATCTATGGTACAAATGTCATAAAATGAACTCAGATTATGGATGAAAACATAAATTACGTTAGGGGACTAATCAAGGGAAAAATTACGGAAACAATTTTTGAAGAAATGTTCCGTACGACGGGAGAATTTACAATACTACCCACAGGTTACGAGCACACAATTCCAGAACTCGCTCAGTATCAGCGCCACATACAAATACAACAAGTATTGGAAAATATTCGGAATGCACCAGATTTTATTCTTCTGTCTCAGGATAAAACAAAGGTTTTTTTAGTGGAAGTAAAATACCGTTCTACATTAGATAAAACGGAAATGCTAAATATAGCAAATGACACGTTAAAACTATGGAATCCTTCTTATCTCTTTCTTGCAACAAACATAGATTTTTATTTTTCACCATGCAATAGAATTGTAATTAACAATGGAAAAATGGAACTTTTGGGCGAAAGTTGGATCAAGAATGAATTACAGAAAATTTATTTGGAGTTACTTAATGAATTTATTGGTTCTTAATTACTTGGGTAACAACCCCCCCAATAAGATAATTATCGCTTTCGCTGATATATATTGGGTGATGATCTGATTCGCTAGACTCAGACAATAATGCAATTTGATTTCCTTTTATCATGAATTTCTTGATGTTTGCCTCTCTTTCGATTATAGATAAAACATACTCGCCGTTCCTTGGGTTTTTCTTATTTGTGTCCACTAAAACAAAGTCGCCCTCCTCAATTGCCAGACCATTGATATCTGCTCGGTTAAGAGATGTGCCCATTGCCCTTAGAGCTATAACGTTTTTACTTCTCAGTAGCGAATTGGAAACTTTTATATACCCCTCAATCCGATCCTCTGCGATAAATGTTGCAGTACCACAATTAGCTGAGCCGTAAACCGGAATTTTTGTAAATGTGAGTTGAGCAATGCCTGCAGCCTTAATATTGTTGACAACGTTTGAGGATTTGTTCGTGTTGAGGTATCCCCTCTTAATTAGCTGAATTATATGGTGCTTTACCTGTTGTGGGTGATCAACGTTTACCATTTGCCCAACCTTGCGGTATCCCATTGATGTTATGTCGTGATCTTTCGAAAGGGCAATAATTTTTTCTTGGATCGGGTGCATACAAGTATTTTAACCCTTTTCTTGAACAACTGTCAATAAGTTGACATAAATTACTTGACAAATTTGAACAAGCCATGATAGTATGAAACGTGCAATAAAAAACGCAATGAAATATCTCATCACCTACGACTTAAATCGAACTGGTCAAAACTATGAAGGCCTCTATGAACTCATAAAAAATCTAGGGGACTATAGACATCCGATGCAGAACACTTGGTTTGTGAAGTCTAATTTAACCGCCGGTCAAATCCGTGATGCACTTAGGCCTGCTTTGGATGAAAATGACAAGCTTTTCGTTTGTTCAATAAGCAATTGGGGTTCAATCAATATTGGGACAACTGGTAGCTGGTTGAATACCCCGTAGAAAGTGAGTCGAAATATGAAGAAAGTATTTATTAGCTTTGATTACGATTTCGATAAGTTTTTGCGTGACTCCATTTCAGGACAAGCCAAGCTTCCAGATTCACCATTTGAGATTGAAGATTGGTCTGTAAAAATTCCATGGGACGAACATGAATGGGAGGAGAAATGCCTTGCAAAAATAAAACGAACGGATTTGGTTATAGTAATGGTTGGCGAGTATACCTCGAATTGTAATGGTGTAAAAAAAGAAATAAAAATGGCCAAGGAAGCCAGTGTTCCAGTTGTAGGAATTAGAGGCTACAAGAATAAAACTTGCCCAAGACCCGATGGTTTAGAGGGTTATTATGCTTGGACATGGGAGAACGTTAAAAACTTAGTGATGGGGAGACGCTAATATGATCAGTGAACTTTTTTCTGCAAACAAAAATGGGTATGGTGATCAATACCAAGATCATTACTTCGAACAATATAAGCTTTATGTTGGCAGCATTGAGAAAATAAGCGACAGAAGGCAACAGGCGAATATATATTTCATTACCCTAAATACGGCTCTAATCTCATTTATCGGTTTAACTATGCAGATAGATTTCTTAAAGGAATTATTTTGGCCAAGATTTCTGCTTGCTGCTGTTGGTGGTGGGGCTTGTATTGTGTTCTGGCACTTAATACGTTCGTACAAACAGTTGAACGCTGGAAAATTTGCCGTTCTCCATAAAATTGAGGAACGACTACCTTTGGCAATCTATAAGCACGAGTGGGAAGTTCTGGGTGAAGGCAAAAACGAAAAAAAATACTTCCCTTTTTCGCACGTTGAATTATATATCCCTATCGTATTGGGAGCTATTTATGCAGTGTTTGGCATTATTTTTTTATTGACTATTGGGCAATGACTGCCTGTCTTAACCCTGTTGGACTGAAAGATCTTTGAAAAGCTGACGAGGAGAGCCTCCCGCCCTAAAACTGGGTCAGATTATTTTACGCTTCCCTCCACGAGTGCATTAACTGTGCTTTCGTGTGGGGGAACGTATCTAAAATAATCCCTCAAATTTTAAAGAAAGGAGGTTTTACAATACTATGATAAGGTTTGAAATTTACATCAACCAGGCAAAGCAGTATCAATGGCGACTTGTTGCCGCAAACAATCAATATGTTTGTTGGGGTGAAGGATATTCATCAAGACAAGCTGCAATCGACTCAATCAATTGGGCCAAGAGTTGGTCTGCAACAGCTCCAATCAGAGATTTAACGTAAGTTAAATCTTCCTCGTCGGCTTTTTGGGGAGCTACGGAGCATAGAGTTGACTATGTTGAACATAATAAATGCTAACTTCGTCCCAATGTATCAGCTGATTTGATTCCCTTAATTGGCCTACAAGCAACTACATCTATTAAGGAGAAGCGTTTTAAATAAGTATGAGGATCTGGGATATTGAACCACAATATTTATGCCGCAAGCATTTGCTCGGAGAGCACAGAGAGCTTCACGGACTCTGGAATATTCTGACAAAACATAAAGGATCTGGCGGTTATTCTCGTCACCCGGAGACATTACGTTGGGTTGGTAAGCAAAAAGCCCTTTATCTCAGACACCAAGAACTTGTGGAAGAATTTTCCCGCCGTGGATATTCACACAACACTCCCCTTGATCAAAAATTAGCAATCGGTACAAAAAATCAAAACCAATTTATCAATACTATCTCGGAGCAAAAAGAAATTCTTCAGAACAAACCGTGTGAATGCCTACTTCCTGCGTAATACCTTCATTTTGTTATACTGATAGAGGATGACAAAGAAAAAACAAGCTAAAGCTTGGATAAAATTAACTTTATTCTTAAAAGAGCATTGGGATAAAATTTTACTTGTCACGCTATTTCTCGCATACAGCCTCGTATTCAGCATCTTCTCCATACTTCGTCATAACGCATTTGCCTCCAATTTTGATTTATCAAATATGGATCAAACTCTCTGGTTCACGCTTCACGGACACTTTTTTTCACTAAGACTCCCCGATGAGATCATGTCCCGTTTTGCGGTGCATGCAGATCTGATACTTGCACTCCTTTCACCGATTTATCTTATAAAAGACGATGTGCGTATGTTACTTGCCGTACAAAGCATTGCAATTGGGAGCGGCGTATTTCCACTCTACCTTTTGAGTGTAAAAGTTCTGAAAAATAAGTTCATTTCATTTGCAATTGTAATTGCATATTTATTAAATCCGGCAATGCAATGGACAAATATATATGACTTTCACGCAGTTTCACTTTCTATCCCCCTGCTTTTATCTGCTTTCTACACTGCTTATATTAAGAAGTGGAATTGGTTCGTTGTAATTTCATTTCTTGCGATCCTTACAAAGGAGCAAATCTCCCTAAATCTCGCAATGCTTGGATTGGTCATTTTCTTTGTTTTCAAAAACCGCAAGATCGGAGCTGCAACCTTCGTATTAAGCGTGCTATGGTTTGTAGCAATGGTGTATTTTGTTATGCCATACTTCTCGCCATCAGGACAACATTGGGTGCTGACCCAACGAGGAGAAACCAACATACTACAAACCCTTAGAGTAGTCGAAAATACCCATTTTTTAATTGATAGATTTATTCTTGACGAAAAAACAATAAGCTATTACAAATTACTCCTTGAGCCTTTTGGATATGTCCCGCTTATTGGATTTCCGTGGTTGATTCTTTCAGTACCTGATTTTGTTATTATAATGCTGCTCGATGCCAGAAATATAAATCTGCATTACGATAGTGGCCTTACTTCTGCAATAGCAATTGCGACAGTTTTCGGATTCAAGTACATCCGTTTTCTCATTAGAAAGTTTTTCATAAATAAATTTATAACGGATATAATACTATTTTTAATAACTTTGGTTTTCCTTCTCTCTTCCGTTCGCTCCAATTATTATTATAGTCCTCTCCCGACTACCCCTTCGTGTTGGTGCTATATATATAATGTAACGCATGAAGACAAAGAATTTGAAAAGATTCTGCAGAGCTTGCCTAATTCTGAAATAATTACTTCCTCACTGGAGATTAGACCGCACGTAAGTCACAGACCGTATTCTTTTGCACTTCCAAGCGCTACAGAATCTGCTAAATTTATTGCACTACTTACGCAGAACAGAATGGTCGGCAGTTACGAACCGAAAGTTTTTGAGAATGAATTATTACCGATCCTGCTTTCCAGCAATAGTCATAAATTAAAATATCAAGGGAAATATCTCTACCTATTCGAAAGAATTAAAAATTGATAATTCTATTCAGTTGCAATTGTTTTTAATTTATTTTTTCTACTATATAATTTAAAAATGATTCTAATACAGTTATCCATTCTTTTACTCCTTCTCTACATAATTTTTATCCTTTTGTATTCTATGTTGCGAGGAGCGCCATTCGCAGCACTTGGACGGGACAGAATACTAACAATGCTGCAACTACTCGATGTTAAAAGCGGGAAAAAACTGGTTGATCTCGGATCGGGTGACGGAAGGATAGTATATGAAGCGGCAAAGCTGAAAGCTCACACATACGGATATGAAATTAATCCCCTGATATATATGATCTCCAAAATAAAATTGAGGAAAATAAAAAATGCAAAAGTTGAGCTGGCCGATCTTTGGAAACAAGACCTTTCACAATTTGATTATGTTACCGTCTGGGGAGTGCCTCCGATGATGGGAAGACTTGAGAAAAAATTAAAAAAAGAATTGAAAAAAGGAGCAAAAGTTGTGAGCAACCATTATCAATTTCCGAATTGGAAATATTCAAAAGACATGAACGATGTATATTTATATATAAAAAAATGAAAAAAAGACTGACAACCATCCGAGGTTCTTTTTCTATAAAAGCTGCAGTAGCACTCATTTTATTAGTAGGACTCATCTTGCGATCCCACAACTATATTCACAATCCGCCACGGGGAGCATCTTCTGATGAATATACCTACAGCTTTATGGGAGTAAGTCTTCTAATCAGTGGTGTTCCTACAACATGGTCCAATTTGCAAGCGTATGAAAAATACGGCGCCAAAAGGAAAAATATAACAATCGATAAAATTTACTTTCCGTTAGTTACTCCCTATTTTGATCACCCACCACTCAATGGCATACTCATCGGGATGTGGGCAATTCTCAACGGTGAAAATACTTTTGACAAAATTACGCTTGGCACGATCCGTCAGATACCTATAGCGCTTGGTCTTATTACCTCTCTTCTCATTTTTCTTCTCGCAAAAAAAATTTACAATACCAAAGTAGCTTTTTGGAGTCTTCTCATATATACGGCAAGCCCCCTGATCGTCATGAACACACGCACTGTCTTTGCGGAAAATTTAGTAACTCCGCTTTTTCTCCTGTCTCTTCTTATCATCAACTACACTAAAAAGATTGCACTCAAGCATATTCTGATGCTTGCTCTTTTGAGCGGTCTTGCTTTTTGGGCAAAGGAGTTCGGCCTTGTTGTATTTGTCTCAACACTATTACTTCTTATTTATCATAGGGCAAAACGGAATTATATTTTGATATTTTCCGGTGTTTCAATTTTTCTTATGGCACTATACCCGCTGTATGGATATTTGTATAACTGGGAGTTGTACAAAGCGGTAATATTTACTCAAAGCAGCCGCATACTCGGACCAAACACTCTGTACACACTTTTCTTCCATCCTATTATTGTAAATAAACTATATTTTGACGGATGGTATCTTTTGGGGTTTGTCAGCTTTTTTGCGGCTTTTAAGAATTTTTCAAAACATCTCCCCGTCCTTCTTCCGGCATTTGCTTACTTTTTTATTATGCTTTTTTTCCTCAATCACGAAGGAGAAATGGGGTGGTACATGATCGTGATGTTCCCTTTCATCTCAATTCTTACGGCAGCGCTTCTTTCTGAAAGCATAAAGGAGAAGGGATGGTACATATTTGCAGTTTCGACTTTTATCGGTATGTTCGCCGCTCAATATTTTTTGGATCTTAAATATGGATTGACCAATTTGATGTTCAGAGTTTTTTTGATATTCCTATTCCTTCCTCTTCTGACAAGTTATATTTTGAGAAAAAATAACGTTTTTATATTCCTGTCGAATTTGTGGTTTTATGGATTAATTCTGCTGACTATGTATATCACGTACTACTATATTCACCCGCTCTAGTTGCCAAATGCGTGTTCTTTTGCAACTCCTTTTTTGAGCACCTTAAAGGACATAAAGAAACAACT
>CAZPUU010000029.1:0-10606 GCA_964589835.1 uncultured Gammaproteobacteria bacterium | reverse complement strand
AACTTATAATACGAAATGTACTAAAATTGTAGCAGGTTTTTTTGAAAATAAAAGTAAGCTTTTTTTAAAGAGTTGTGAGGTAGGTAACCGTTTTTTGTTGACGTATAATCGATGCAACAAGGTAAGGGTTTTTCATGATTTCTTCACGTTCTTTAGGATTTTCAATCGAAGCAAGCGCCTTTTCAATATCTTCCTTTTCAACCGTGATTTTTTGCTCATCCGCGACTTTTCGAAGGAAAAACTCCAATTTGAGGTCCTGCTCCGCTTTAGCTCGGTAGTTTTCCCGTAGTTTTTCGGATTCCAAATTTCTTGATGAAAGATATTGGTCAAGCGTCAGTCCGAGTTTTTTAAGCTCATCGAGGAGCTGTGAGAGAAGGCGGGAGGTTTCATTTTCTATGAGTATTTCAGGGACTTTGACATTAGCCGTTTTGAGTGCGGCCTCTAAAATGCTATCGAGAGAAGGTTTTTCCTGCTCCTTGCCGGGAATTGCTATTTTTGATTTTGCGGTTACTTTCTGAATCTCCTCCTTGTACTTACCGAGTTCGACAGTAGGTTCTTCACAAGTCTCAGCGGTAAAAACAATGTCTGTCCCATCGGTAAAGACTTCAATGTGTATTTTTGGGCTTATAATAGGGTTCAGTTTGTGTGTGTCAAGTGCCTCATTGTAAGCGGCTCCAACTACTTTTTTAAGAACTTCTTCACGAACAAGCTCGGGATTAAGCCTAGCTTTTGCAACATTTTTCGGTGCCTGACCAGGTCTGAATCCGGCAATTTTAACGTGTTTTACCAAGTCATTTTCGATTTCAGTCTGTGCCTTGTGAGCCTTTGCCCACGGAATTATAACTGTCAGCTCAATTGTCCCATCGTTTTTTCGAACGACACCCTCTTTAGGGGCTTTTTTCACCGGTTCTTTCACGACTGTTGCCATAAGTTGGAATTATAGTGAAATTTTTATAGTTTGTAAAGCTTATAAGAGTTGAACAGAGCCAAATAACAAGAAGAAGACAAGCAAAATCCACGCTTCCCTTCTTGAGAGAAAATCCTTTGACCGGGCAAGGAAGAAAAAGAGAATAAGTGCTATAAGAAGCGTTATAAAGGATGGGAAAAAGTGGTCCGATACCGATACGGTCTTTCCTTGCATGAGTCCAAAGAGGCCGAATAAGAGTGTATTCGCTGCTCCACTTCCTACATAATCTCCGAATGCAACATTTTTTTTGCCTGTCAGTACTGCCCGTATAGCAAGAGACAACTCCGGCATATTGGTTCCAAGAGAAAGAAGAATAAGGCTGACAAAAAAAGTTGAGATATTAAATAATTGAGCAAGATATACCGTTCCGTCGACGATATAGTGACTTGCTACAAAAACCAGCCCCATTCCATAGAACATACTCAAAATATCTTTCATTGAATAGGATTTGATTGACATGAGGTTTTTGCTGTCGGGATCTGCTATTCCCTTTTCTCTTTGAATGAAAAAAAGCAATACAAAGTATGAAGCTATCATTATTCCCGATTCAAGCATTGTGACGGTTCCGTCAAGTACAAATAATGCCGGAATAAGCATTATGCCGAAAGAAAGTAGTAGATTAACCTTGCTGATGGTTTTTTTCAGGCTAAGACCATTGCCTAAAATGGCCAGCACCGGAATGACGAATAGAAAAAGCACCGGAATCCCTCCGATGAGATTGCCGACATAGATGTCGGGTTTGTTCTCGGCAACTGCTGTGAGACCGACTGCGAACTCGGGTGTTGAGGTGAGAAGCCCGAGAGCCAGAAAGGAGAAAGCGAAGGAGGAAATTTTGAGTTTATGGGCGAATTTATCGGCTGCAGACACAATTTTGCCTGCCCCATACCAAATCATGACAAAGGAACCCAAGAACACAAATAGCTGAAGAAAAATCATGCATTTAGCATAGCAAATGCAAGAAGGCTTTTAAAAGAGAGGGATGGTTGGTTCCCGTTTCTAACGCCTCTTGGTCAGAAAGCATTATCTCAGTTTCCATAGAAGAATCTGCTTCAATTCGTCTAATGCTTCCTTAGATAAGCTCATGTATTGTTCTAGTATATATTTTGGTGTATATATCATGTATGGAAAAACTAGCTCAACAAGCTATTAAAGAACTTCACCAAATATCCGAGAATGTAAAAGGAGTGCCACCGGACTTACAAATTACTTTTGCAATTGTAAATATACTTTTTGCCCTAGTAAGCACATTTGCCTTGATTTGGACTCTTAGAAAACTGATAGAGAACACTAAAATAGCAAACAAGAATACAGAATTAACGAATGGATTGCTCAACTATGCAAAGAAACAGCATATCGCTTCGATTAGGCCATACTTGAGGCTTCAAAAACAAGAACCACTAATATTAGTAAATGAAGGGAGAGGTATTGCGATAAACATAAAATTGACCTACATAAATGGAAAAATTAAAAAGGATTTCAACTCAGTGCCCGCTATGGCGTCAGCACCTAGTAGTTTTACTACTGTAAAGGATTTTATGGACGGTAGCACTAATACGATATTAAACCCAGAGACAAATCCATTTAACGTGGAGGCTAACTATGAAGACATTGAGGGGAATAAATATAAAGCTGTGTTTGAATCAGATTATTCTTTCAATGATAGATTTAGAATAGCTAGCCAAAAGAGTATTAAGTAGATATTTTCACTAAACTAAACGTTTAGTTTGTGTGCGGATGAGAGGACTCGAACCTCCACGCTTTTTAAGGCACTGGTTCCTAAAACCAGCGTGTATACCATTTCACCACATCCGCAAGAATATTATTATACCGTAAATGGCCGCATGAGCCAATGCGAGGAAGAATTGATCAGCTTATATATTAAGTGCGAGATGCTGCTTTGAAAGCTTTGCGTACTCAGATTCGAACTGATTCATAAATAGTCTTACTCTCGGTGCCCATGTAGGGCTTTCAGAATAAATTGGCGCAATAGTTTCAACAGTTGTAGCTCCACGGGCAGCATATTTATTTTTAAGCCCTGAAAGGACGGTGTCAATTCCGTGCTCAACTGAATCAAAATAGATTCTTCCTCCACCCCATCCATACGAATTGTACGAACCCGGCATCTGCCTTTTTCCAAAAGTCGATTCGAGGCCGGCAATAGACGGCAACAATTTCCAGTCCATGTTGTATTTGTCCGCTGTCTCAACATAAGACGCAGCATGGTAGGTCAATGGTGAATTGTATCTTTTCAATACATTCTCAAGAGCTTGAGCTCTCAGGTCGGAAGGTTTAGTCGAAGCCACTATTAAATCCGGCTTTGAAGTTGCTGCATGAACCTTGGCAACATCAATTCCAAGCGGCATCAAGGCCGACAAAATGAGCAGTAATGCGATATATTTATTCATATTTTGTATAACTTTGAAAGTTATGCTAAATACGAAGCCTAAAAAGAGGATTTAAGCGAAACGAGAGAAGTGCTGTTCCAAAAAAAAATCCTAAAGTAGTTTTGGGCTACCTTAGGATCTAATTGAGAATTATACAGGTTTACTATGGGTTTGTCAAGGGGTAAACTATGGGCCTGAAGTGAGAGTTTGAGGCTAAATTCTGTCTTTGAGCCTTGTCATAATCAAAGTTACGACCTCAGACCACCTTCCGGTATCGCTTGGAGTGTATTTTTTGACAATCTCTTCCGGAGTTTCATATCCCTTCTGAACGTACTTCTTTGACATCGTTTCGGTAATAACTTTGATGGCATGCTCAAAGCTTTCAAATTTAGTTATTTTCGAACCGTAAATGCCAAATCCCCAGCAATTAAATGAATTTTTGATCATTTTTTTACACAAGGTGCTTTCCTGCATTGCTATAGCCGGAAGTAGCCTGTAGTCAATATTATGAGTGTCTGCTTCATTTATAATAAGATCCGCATATCCTTCAAGAGGAGAATTATAGTCTGCAAAAAAATCATCGAGAGCTTCTATTCGGGCATCGTGCTTTTCAACTGTCATGGTGCTTACCGAGGTATCTGACGGGAGAGCTTGGAATTTGGGTTGGTGAATCTGACGTGAGATTTGCCCGCTGGCGTCATATTTTATGCCGAGTGAAAAAAGTATTAGGAAAAAAACGAATAATGGAACGGAGCCTAGATACGATGCAAGGAAAAGATATTTTTTAAGAGGGAAGGATTTCTTTTGTGCATGAGCATTTTGAGGTAAAATTACCGGTATTTCCTGCAAATCTTTCTCCATGTGTTAAATTAACCACGTGAAAATATTTTAGTCAAGGATAAATAATGTATTCTTAGTATTTCAAACTGGTATAATTATTGACATGCCCGAATGGTGAAATGGTATACACGCTGGTTTCAGGTACCAGTGCCCTTTAACAAGGCGTGGAGGTTCGAGTCCTCTTTCGGGCACCATTATTGACTTCATAATTCTTCTATAGAACGCTCAAATTACTTTAACGACGGGAGGTGACTTAAAAATGATTGAAACAAATTGGATAGCTGTGTTGGTTGCAGGAATAAGCGCAATGGTGATTGGCTATGTTTGGTACGGTCCACTTTTTGGCAAACCTTGGATGCAACTTACCGGAATTACAAAAGAGGACGTTGAGAAAGACAAGAAAAATATGCCAATGAATTATGGTGGTATGTTTGTTGCAGCACTTATTACATCTTACGTATTGGATTTTACAATAAGATTGGGCGAAATCATTATGCCACGCTCAGCAATATCTGGTATGACGGCTGCTTTTTGGGTTTGGCTCGGTTTTATCGTTGCTGTTCGCGTTACCGATGTAATTTTTAATAAAAAACCTTTAAAGCTGTATTTTATTGAGACTGGATACTATTTGGTATTTTTGCTCGTAGCAGGAGTAATCCTGGGAAGCATGTAGAAATTTAAAATGCGCTTCAATTATTTTTTTGAGCGCTTTACTTTCTTATTTGGCTGATGGATATCCAGAGATATTGGAGTAGAAGCTAACTCTTCGATATCTTTGAGTGCAATTTTTGATTTCCAAAAAAAGTACCCGACTACTCCAAAAGTTGCGACCGGAGAAATCCATTCGGGAACATGTACATCAAAGCTATGAAGCAGCATAACGACCCCCAGGACTAAAATCGAGTACATCGCTCCATTTTTAAGGTATTTGTATTTTTTTATGCGGTCGATATTGCTTATGGTGAGCTGACGGAGTGCAATTGCTCCCAGTCCATTTCCTACAAGTATTAGGGGAATTGCAAAAGTGAATGCAAAAGCTCCCACTACCCCATCAATCGAAAAACTCGCATCTAGTACTTCAAGATATGCAATTTTGGCAAAATCCGACATTCCTCCCGAAAGCAATTTTTTTTCCTGCTGTTCAGCGTAATTTCGAAATCCATGGATAATAAAAAATGCAGTTGAGCCGACCACTGCTCCGAATTGAAGCAATGGGTGGTTGTTTTGAAATGCTATCCAGACAATTGTTGTTAGAAGTACCGAAACGATGGCATAAAACCATGCTCCTTGTGAATGGAAAAAACGCTCGCCTCTAAGACCGAATTCCTTCGGTTCTAAAAATAGCCAGTGGAAAAAAAGGAAGATGAGAAAAACTCCTCCTGCGATAAGCAATACATGGGAAGACTCCTGCACGGTTGCCGCGACTTTCGGGTCGTTTGAAAAAGCGGCTGTTATGGTTCCTAGAACTCCCAGTTGGGGCGTAGTTGCATACAGAATTAAAAAAGGAAGCAGGCCGCGCATTAAGAAAACCGAGGTAAAAATACCCCATGTTAAAAACCATCGTCTGGCTTTTTTTGACATTCCGGCCAGTACTTCGGCATTTATAATGGCGTTATCGAGGCTGGTTATGATCTCAAAAATCGAAAGGCCAAGGATCGTAAGAATGATGAATATAATTTCCATGAAGCTAAAACAAATTACCTGAGCGGCGAACCAGACTTGAACTGGCGACCTCTTCCTTGGCAAGGAAGCGTTCTACCACTGAACTACCGCCGCGAGAAATAAGACAGAAACTTTCAACGTTAATCTTGTGCCAAGACCAGGAATCGAACCCGGATAACGTGTTCTTCAGACACGCGCCTTGACCAACTTGGCAATCTTGGCATAAAAATGTTGGTCTAATCTTGTGGACGATAAGGGACTCGAACCCCTGACACTCGGTGTGTAAAACCGATGCTCTACCAGCTGAGCTAATCGTCCGTGTCAGCAACCCAAAACTAAAATTTACACTTTGTGTTGTTGATTTCCCGTACGTGTGTGGGCTTGAGAGGACTTGAACCTCCACACCTTACGGCACAGCCACCTCAAGACTGCGTGTATACCAATTTCACCACAAGCCCAAAATACAACCCTTAGGATCGCATTGTAGTTCAATATTCTATCAAAATTATAGTCACGTGTCCATTGATTCTTCCCTCTTGTAAAAAAAATTGCCATATCATATTCTTTTACAAATACAGAAATTATGAAGCAAATGTCGATCTCAAGCCCTGCATTTACCGACAACGGGAGAATTCCTCCGGTATACACCTGTGATGGTGAAGACATTAACCCAACTCTTGAGTTTCACGATGTTCCCGAGGAGGCTCACAGCCTTGCCCTTATTGTTGAGGACCCGGATTCTCCGGGTAAAACGTGGGTACACTGGGTACTATTCAATATAAATCCCCATACTAAAATACTTCATGAGGATTCCGTCCCTGATGGGGCAATTGAGACAGTTACCGACTTTGGGAATAAGGGATATGGAGGGCCTTGTCCTGCAAACGGAATACATAGGTATAAATTCAAACTCTTTGCACTCGATACACTGCTTGATCTGACGGAAGATGTAACACGCGATGAGATCGAAGACGCAATGGAGAACCATATTCTGGAATCGGCCGATCTGACAGGGCTTTACACCCGCGAATAGTTTTTAGTTCAAAAACCTTCTCCTGAATAATTTAAAGAGTTCTGCTGCGGTTATGAATATGGCTACTCCGATAAAGAGCCATGCCCAGTCATTAAAACTAAGGGCAACCTGCTCGAAAATTCCATTGAGAATCGGGAAATACATTCCGATTAAAAGCAAGCCAAACGAAATTCCGACAGCAAAAAGCAGCCCTTTGTTGCTAAAAAGGTCTTTTCTAAAAAGTGTGCTGCCTGTTGATTTTGCGTTGAATGCCTGGGTGAGTTGGACCATGACAAGCATAGCAAAAGCCATCGTGCGGGCTTTCTCCAGCGTTCCCTTGAATAGATATACCTCACAAAGAAAAACGAAAAGCATGATCAAAGCCATGACAATTCCGTGATACAAAATGAATACAATGTCTGCCTTTCTAAAAAATCCCCTTTTTGTATTCCGCGGAGGATTGGTCATGGCATCGGTTTCCGATCCGTCAAAACCAAGAGCAAGCGCAGGTGGTGAATCGGTTACCAGATTGAGCCACAAGATCTGAATTGGGGTAAAGGGAAGCGGAAAGCCTGCGATTGTGGCGAGTAAAATTGCAAAAACGTTGCTGAAATTACAGGAAAGAAGGTATCGGATGAACTTCAAAAGATTGGTAAATATCCGTCTACCCTCTTCAACGGCTGCAACAATTGTCGCAAAGTTATCATCGGCAAGGATAATATCTGCCGCTTGTTTTGTGACATCGGTCCCCTCTTGTCCCATAGCAACTCCCACATTTGCGTGTTTTATGGCTGCGGCGTCATTGACCCCGTCCCCGGTCATGGCAACGACGTACTTCATCTTTCTGAGAGCGTTTATCAGCATCAGTTTGTTTTCGGGACTGACTCTTGCAAAGATTTTGGGGAATGGATTAAGGCTCATGAGTTTTTCCTCACTCATACCGTCCATTTCTTCCCCTGTTATGATTTTGTCATGTGCTTGGTCAAAGATACCAAGACTCGTTGCGATGTTGATAGCAGTCGGAGCCTGATCTCCCGTTACCATCATGACTTTAATCCCCGCCCTGTGGCATTCAGCTACTGCATTTTGCACCTCAGGTCTTGCAGGATCCAATACACCAACCATTCCTAAGAGTGTCATATCCTTTTCTATGGAGACGGGTTCAATATCCTGGGGTTGGGTGGGTAACTTCCTCATAGAAAGTGCTAGGATACGAAGACCTCTACCTGCCATGTCATTATTAATTTTTTCGAACCTCTTTTTCTCGTGTTCGGTAAACGGTTTTACTTTCCCTTCCTCAAGCACTTCACTGCAGACTTCAAATATTTGTTCGGGTGCTCCTTTTGTCAGAATGTGAATACCATGCTTTGAATGATGGTAAAGCATGCTCATCCTTTTGCGGTCGCTGTCGAAGGGTAGTCCTTCAATAAATTTCCATTCTAAATCCAATTCCTCCCTTTTTATATCGAGCTTGTGCGCAAGGACTTGAAGCGCAATTTCCGTAGGGTCTCCGACGCCCTCCCAGGTTCCGCTCTTGTCCTTTTGAAGCACCGCGTCGTTGCATAGAGACATTGTGATAAGTGCCATTTTCAATCCATCGTGAATTTCTTTAACAGGCTTGTCATCTACGTAGACAGATCCTTCTGGAATGACTCCTGATCCTGACACGGTGTAGAGTTTGTCCCCAACCCATAGGTCGGTTGCCACCATTTTACCTTCGGTAAGTGTTCCTGTTTTGTCGCTGCAAATAACATTAACCGCTCCCAACGTTTCGACTGCCGGAAGACTTCTGACAATTGCGCGCCGTTTCGCCATTCTCTGTACCCCAATTGCCATAGTGACGGTAACAACGGCAATGAGTCCCTCAGGAATTACTGCAACCGCAAGGCTGATTACGGTGAAAAGTAATTCGCGGGTTTCCCTACCTTGAAAGAAGCCGACGATAAAAATTATGACACTGACAGTAAGTGCTGCGACTATCAAATATTTCCCAAGCGTCGCCAAATTTTTCTGAAGCGGCGTCGGTTTTTCATAGGGAATTGCGAGTGTGGCGGCGATTTTCCCCATCTGAGTTGAGGCACCTGTGGTAGTGACTAACCCTTTTCCATTTCCTGTTGTAATAAGGGTTCCCATAAATGCCATATTGAGTTGATCTCCAATAGAAACTTTGTTTTTGATTTGATCGGTGGCGTCTTTTGGGGAGGGAACCGACTCTCCGGTGAGCAAAGCTTCATTTATCTCAAGTCCAACTGCCTCAATTAGCCGAACGTCTGCGGGAATGATATCTCCCTCTTCCAATACAATAATGTCACCCGGAACGAGAAGTTGGGAAGGTATTTCAATAATTTTTCCTTCTCTTATTGTTTTTGCTGTCGGTTTTGACATGTTTTTGAGTGTCGCCAGGGTTTTTTCCGCTTTGTACTCTTGAAAGAAGCCGATTACCGCGTTGATAAGAACAACTATTCCAATAAGAATTGCGTCTTTGTAGTCTCTGAGTATGATTGAAAGCCCCACAGCTCCCATCAGTATGCCAATCATGAAATTGGCAAATTGCTTCACAAACATTTCCAATGGGGAAACTTTTTTCGGCTCCGGGAGGCGGTTGTAACCGTATTGTAGTATCCGGTCTGAGGCGTCTTTTCTATTCAGTCCAGTCTCTGGGTCGGTCGCAAGCTCAGCAAGAAATTGCTGTAACGGTTTGACGTAAGGCAAATCGAGTGTGTTCTTGGAATTTGAATCCATCTTATCAGTTTAGAGGAAAACATATTAAAAGTAAAAAAATGTATATTTTTTCTTACATTGAAGCAATACGTACTTTTGGGTATAATTACAAGACCAAAATTTGAATATTGCTGGTTCGTCTAACGGTAGGACAACGGACTTTGGATCCGTTTATTCTGGTTCGAATCCAGGACCAGCAGCAATAGTTGATTTGAGCTAAAATCATTTACATTGATAAAAATCTTCATCTAAAAGTTGTTTTGAAAGCACGACATTTGTATTCAATTTACTCAATGATAGAATAAATTAATGAACGGCAAAAGAATACTTCTTTTTGATTTTGATGGGACAATTGCCGACTCATTTAAGAATTTCATAGAAATCGTAGACATATTGGCAGATAAATACCACTTCCCAAAAATTTCGCAACCCGATATTGAGCTGCTCCGTGCTAAAAATGCAAAGGCAATTATAGGCATTCTTGGAATACCTTTTTATAAAATTCCATTTGTTGCGCGGGACATGAAGAAAATGCAACGTCAAAAAATAGACCAAATAAAACCCTTTCATGGTATGTCTGAAACAATTCAAAAGTTAAGTGAAATGGGTTATCAAATCGGAATTCTTACGTCAAACAGCAGGGAGAACGTGAACGTTTTTTTGAAAAGTAACAATATTGATGTGTTTGATTTTATCAACACCGATGCGGGTATTTTTGGGAAGGAAAAGCTTCTCCGGCTTTTTCTTAGGAAAAATAAAGTAGGAAAAGAGGAAGTTATATATATTGGTGATGAAATTCGGGACATATACGCATGCCGGAATACAGGTATAAAAATAGTTTCAGTAGCATGGGGATTCAATTCAAGAGAAGGGCTTGTGCTGCACAAACCTGACTACATTGCCGATACGCCTGAAGAGTTGATTCGTTTGGTAAAAAACCTTTGAGCCTGTTGCTTTCACTCGGTCAAATATGTCCCATAGTTTGCTAATGGTAATTGCATGTGGTATAATAATTTTGGT
>CAZPUU010000028.1:0-10625 GCA_964589835.1 uncultured Gammaproteobacteria bacterium | reverse complement strand
AAATTATCCGATATGAAACGAAAAATCGTTATTTGCGTTATTGTGGTGCAAATTATCGTGGTGTTATTGGTAGGGAAGAATGTGCTTGTAAAAAAGGGTATGGAAGTGTTGGGGCAAGCATCCGTGAACATTATTAATGAAAGCGATGTCGTTGCATCGTCCTCTGTTGGGTTGAAATATTTCTACGAGCCAGGTCCCGGAATAGTCACGAGAGATCTGGGATGGATGGGGGACAAATTCAAATATAGCGTCAGGTATGCAATAAATGCTGATACTTTAAATCAACTTGAAGATTATCCCCCGGAAAAAAGCGCAAACACATACAGAATTATTACGCTTGGTGATTCCTTTACTTTTGGATTGAACGTTAATACTGAAAAAATTATCCATCTCAGCTTCAGGAAATGCTGAATCACGAGTGCAAAGATAATATGAAATATGAGGTTATTAATTTGGGAGTAAGCGGTTATGACATTCAATATGCAGTGAATAGATTTCAATTAAGGGGTATAAAATATAACCCGGATTTAGTGATTTGGAATATTGCCGGGGACGATTTATTAAGGATTAATGAGAAATTACTGCCTCAATATAAAAAAGAAGAGGTAGGAAAGACGCTTAAGGAGCATTTTGCGAACTGGAAAAATTCCAGGGAACAAGTAATAAAAGATTTAGGGGGAGAAAGAGAAGTTTTTGATATGCAACTAAATCACTTCAAAAAAATTGATAAGTATTTCCATAATACACTGGTAATTACGACAATCAGTAACGCTCCGGCAGAGTATATTGAAACGCTCACGAGGATGGCTAAAGCCCGTCAAAATACATTTCTATATACAAATATTAGGAATATTTATAAGCTTGATGCAGCGTTACCTGACTATCATCCGAACGAAAAAGGTTATAGAATAATTGCAGAAGACAGTTTTCAATATTTGAAGGATAATAATATAATCCCTTGTCGTTAGTTATGAAACAATTACAGAAGAAAGTAACAATGGTAAGGTTCATGCAGGCAGTTGTTATCATTCTGGTTCTATTTTTTGGTCTGACTACGCTTTATAAAGCTACCCACAAAAAAAATCTTACCCCGGCTCAGAAAGCACTGAAGCTGTACTGGTTCATACCAGACGGAATGCGTGCAGAACCCAATTTATTTAATGTTTACCAGTGGGCCCGTGAGGGAAAGTTGCCAAATATAAAAAAGCTTATGGATAGGGGAAGTTATGGGTATTCATATCCGAATTTTCCATCACATACTCCCGCAAATTTTGCCGCATTATTAACAGGAACATACGCCAGCGTTAACGGAGTCGACGATGGGCCCATGCGGGAGATTGGCAAGCCTCTTGATAAAGTCGCTGTAGGCGGATTCCGCTCAGTTGCAAAAAAAGTTCCTCCTATTTGGAAAACTTTAGAAGATGCGGGTATGAAAGTTGCGGTCCTTTCTGTTCCGGGATCAACTCCTCCTGAAATTAATAAGGGGGTTGTCGTTCGGGGAAGGTGGGGTGGCTGGGGAGCTGATTTTAACGCCGTAAATTTTGAGACTAAGGGTAATCTTGCTCAACGGGTCAAACAGGGGAGAGCTGTGAAGCTATTCTACTTTGGAGCACCGTTAACACAATATATAGATGGTCAGACGGCATCAGGATGGAAAAATGTCCCGCAAAGCTATTCAAGTCCAATTGAGGTACCGTTAACTGCTTGGGGATCAAACGTTTTTTCTTATATATATGACTCAACAAATGATAATAAAACGAATTATGATCAAGCTATCTTTTCAATTGATAAAGAGAATTTCATAGGTAATTTAAAGCAGGGAGAGTGGAGCGACTGGAAGCCGATAACCCTTATTTGGAAAAATCTGGATTCTCAGGTTCCGGTGGCGACGCAGGTAAAAATTGCAGTTATCAAGCTTGATAATGACGGTTTTTTCAGGTTTCGACTGGATTATAACAATTTGAATAAATACATTACCCAGCCGGAAGAGGCCGCAGGTATTATGGAAAAAGACCTTGGCCCTATGGTCGATTTCCCCGATAACTACCCGGCGCAGCTTATTTATTATCCTGAAGATAAAAAAATATTCCAGGACGAAGCAGATATGTCATTTACGTGGCATACGGGGGCCGTTTCTTCATTGATAAATAATTTCTCTCCCAATGTCGTAATTCAAGATATTTATACACCCAATCAAATGCTGACAAGTAAATGGTGGATGGGTTATGTTGATCCGGCGAGCAAAAAATATAACGATGTATCACCTCAGGAGAGGGCGCAATTGTGGAATGAAGTAGGCGCAATGTATAAGAGACTCGACGGAATAATTGGAGAAGTACTTAAAAATACAGACGAAAATGCGTATATTGTGCTTTCTTCGGATCATGGAGCGGTTCCTCTTAACCGTACGGTCAAACTTAATAACCTTTTTGCACAAAAAGGATGGCTGAAATTTTCAGTAGATCCTGCGACCGGTGAACCAATTATTGATTGGGAAAACTCTTCTGTCATTTATCTAAAGATGGCGCATGTCTACATCAATCCAAAAGGCCTTGGCGGAAATTATGTGCGGGCAAGCGGAGCCGAATATGAAAAACTTAGGAATGAAGTAAAACAAGCACTAATAGAGTTGAAAGATGAGAACGGCAATAAGCCTTTAGTCGAGGCAGTAAATTGGGAAAATGTAAAAGATTATCTCAACTTAGATCCAAGCAGGGCTGGGGATTTGGTGATTGCCAATGCACCCGGTTACGGTTGGGATGAGGAAATGACTGCAGACTACAAAATATTTGCAGACACACCGGTTGCAGGATACAAACAAGCGATAAAGGCTCAAGAAATTCCGGGGATGTGGACTCCATTTATTATTGCAGGACCCGGAATTATGGAAAATAATTTTCTGGGAGACAAACCATTTACCATAATTGACCAATATCCAACCCTCATGGACGCTCTAAAAGTTGAAATACCCGATTTTGTGCAAGGAAAAGCTTTGCCTGTGTTTAAGTAATAGTTTACTTGCATCCAAGTGAACTTAGAATAGCCTCATTTTTCTTTTTATCCTGTTCGTATTTAGTTCGTGGAATAATTATTTCGACTTTGTAGAATTTCTTTTGATTCGGACAATAAAACATTGTAAGAGTATCATGATATTTAGCTTGATCATCCGTACATGAGCCAAAGACAAATCGGTCATTTATATAACCCTCAAAATAAGAAATATGTATGCCATTTTGAGACTTTTCAGAGTAAGTAGGTTTATATTCATCATTACAGGTAATGACATATGATATTTCTCCCGGATAGGGTGCTGCTGCAGGTTCAAAAAGCCCTTTAGTTTTGACTTCTTGAGTTTTAATTGCCTGGTTTGCTTCGTCAAGAGTTGAAGGTTTTGCTTCGATTCTGAGCAATCCGTCGTCTTTTTCATATAGAGCTCTAAAAATATATTTGTTTTCCTCGTAGCTCTCTTTTAGAATGTATTTTTCTTGATCAAGTAACGCTATGCATGATAAGCGTGAGCATGAAGTCAACTTAAAAATAAGTAACACACCGATCAACGCAATCAGAGCAGTAATAGCTACGCCAGCTTTAATTTTCATAGGCAGTCTGTTAATGTAAATAGTACCAGATTTTTCCATAACCTTTCGTTTATGAATTCAATTCACCCCGTTCTGAAGGCAATACATAGGCAAAAAATAATAAAATGGTCTCTGAGACTACTATTTGCTGGGTGTTTAGCTGTTGTTATCTGGAATTTTAATGCAATTTCCGATAAACCGCTTTGTGAAAAATGCAACGTGATTTTGGTATCACTTGATACATTATCTGCGCTTCACCTTCCTTGCTATGGTTATGAAAGGAATACGGCGCCAAATTTGTGTGCTTTTGCAGACAAAAACTTACTCTTTCTAAATTCGTATTCCCACTCGCCAACAACTCTTGATAGTCATTTCTCCATTTTTACTTCTCTGTATCCCCATACTCATGGAATGAAGAGTTTGTCTACGGGATCATTAAATGAAAAAAATTACACCCTAGCGCAAATCTATAGAAATAACGGGTATCAAACAATTTACCACGGGGCGCTTGACGACCTCCATCTTCCTTTAGACAGGGGAATAGAAAGAGGTTTTAATACTATCGAGGGATCATCAGTTATTGATTCATGGGAGAGTGCATATAAGCTATTGGATAAGAATATCGAGAATAAAAAGAATTTTTTTATGTTTCTCCACACATACGCCGTTCATGACCCCTATCTTACAGGGCATAGTTCAAAACACTTATATACAGATCAGAAAGAGTACGAAAACATTCCTCTTACGATGGAAGAATACACCCAGATTACTCCTGAATTCGCCAAGTTTGCTGCCTATTATATCAAGGATTGGAACTTTTTTAAGAGCTCTAATGATAAGAATTTTTCAAGAATTCTTGAGGAATTAAAGAATACGGAAAATCTTTCAGAAGCAGGAAGATTATTTGATAAGCTGTCTGTTCAGCAGGGATTATTATTAAACCTTTGGAGTCATTACAATATTGATGAAAAAGATTCCGAACAGGTGAGATATTTGCGTGCGCTATATGATGAGCAGATTCATAATCTTGATCAGAAGTTGGGCAAGCTATTGAAAATGGTTGAAAGCCCTAAATATTCGGAAAATACGATTTTGGTGATTACAGCCGATCATGGTGAAGAATTTATGGAGCATGGCAATCTTTTCCATGGACTGAATTTATATAGAACCTCGACACAGGTTCCTTTGATTATTCATATACCGGGAGTAAAACCTAAGAAGATAAAAGAAATGGTGCAGGGAATTGATATATATCCAACACTTCTTAGTATAACCGGCTTCAAACCGCAATCTAGGATTGAGGGAATAGACCTAACGGGGATGATTAGCGCTAGTAAGAATGCTCTTAAAAATGAATATCTGCTCAGTGAAGTATCATACGAGGCTGCAGGTGTTCAGATGGAGAATTGGAGATTCTATTACAGAATAAAAGACGGAATGCCCCTAGAGTTATATAACTTGGAAACAGATCCGTTGGAGCAGAAAAATGTTCTTTCTCAACATCCTGAAAAGAGAGAAGCGCTATTGGAGTTAATAGACAAATTAAATATTCCTTACAGGGAGTGACCTGCTCGCTTCTTTATTAAGATTCTTATTATTTTCATAAATAACAATAGTAAAAAGTTTTGAATGCCTGTGGTATTATGAAACATAGTGATGGTGCAGGATTATCTACTTCTTCCCAAATTATTTCTTACCAAAAGGCAGCTATGTGACCTTGAACTTATTCTTAATGGCGGTTTTTATCCTCTGCAAGGCTTTTTAAATGAAAATGACTATCTCTCGGTTGTATCGAAAATGCAGCTGTCAAATGGCCAAATCTGGCCAATACCTATATGTTTAGACGTCGAAGGAGTAGAGGGAATGAAGGTGGGGCAAGAAGTACTGCTGTGTGATATGGCAGAGAAGCCTATCGCAACACTTATTATAGAATCAATTTATAAGCCCGATAAAAGAAAAGAGGCGAAATTTGTGTACAAAACCGAAAGCCGTGATCACTTTGGGGTCAAATACCTTTTTGATAAGACCAATGATTTTTACTTGGGTGGAAAAGTCAAAAAAATAGGAGTAATTAAGCACTATGATTATGGCAATTTAAGAAAGACCCCCCAACAATTGAAGCGCTATTTCAAGAAAAGAGGATTTTCAAAAGTGATTGGGTTTCAGACGAGAAATCCAATACACCAAGCACACTTTTGGATGATTAAAAAAGCAGCGCAGATCGAGAAAGCACACGTCTTGATACATCCATCGGTCGGGGAGACAAAAGATGGGGATATAGATTACATTACGAGGGTAAAATGTTACAAAATCATCCAAAAAAAATATGCAAAAGATTTCTCAACATTAAGTCTTTTGCCTCTGGCTATGAGAATGGCCGGTCCGCGTGAGGCTATTTTGCACGCTATAATACGCAAAAACTACGGTTGCACGCATTTTATTGTAGGCAGATCTCATGCCGACCCCGGGAATGATTCCTTTGGAAATCCTTTTTATGATCCATTTGATGCTCAAAAGTTGGCCGTAAAATATGCTTCACAGATTGGAATTAAGATTATCCCATTTAGTGAGATGGCATATGACAAGATAAGTGGAACGTATGTCGAGGTCACGGAAAAAAACAAGAAGTCAATGAATATAAAGAGGATTTCAGGCACTCAGTTCCGTCAAATGCTTCGGGAAGACGAAAAAGTACCCGAATGGTTCTCTTTTCCACCTGTTATAAAAGTCCTCAAAAGAAGAGTCAAAAAACAGAAGGGATTCTGTATTTTCTTAACAGGTTTATCTAGCTCCGGTAAATCAACAATTGCAAAGAGTCTGTCGTTAAAGCTTATGGATCAGTACAATAAGCCGGTCACTATGCTAGACGGAGATGTTGTAAGAAAACATTTGACAAAAGGTCTTACTTTTTCAAAAGAGGATAGGGATGAAAATATCAGGCGAATAGGTTTTGTCTCAGGTGAAATTGTGAAGCATCAAGGAGTGGTTATAGTTGCTGCAATTGCTCCGTATAGACAAATAAGAGGAGAGGTGAGAGAAGCAATCTCGCAAGTTGGAACATTTGTTGAGGTGTATGTTTCAACACCGCTATCGGTCTGCATAGAAAGAGATATAAAAGGCCTTTATAGAAAAGCAGAACTTGGACTGGCTAAAAATGTTACCGGAATTGATGATCCCTATGAAATTCCTGAAAATCCTGAGATTAAGTTGGATACGTCTACAAAAAGTCAAAAAGAGTGTGCTGGTGAGGTTTTGAATTATCTGAAGAAGGAAAGGCTATTGAAGTAAGGTTTACCAGTACCCCATTTGCCGTAATTTTTCCATCATTTTTTCTTTGTCTTGTTCTCTTCCCGATCTTTCGGTAACTCCCGATTTTTTAGTAAAAGGTTTTTCCCCTATTGAGCGATACCCTTGGTCATATAGAGGGGAATAGGGAACATTAAAAAGTTTTATATATGCCCAGATATCCTCTTCGGTAAAATCAAGAAGTGGGTGAATTCTCACATGATTCTTTCGAGGGGAAAAATACTTCTCCTTTTTCCTTGCCGGATTTTCGTCCCGTCTTATCCCTAGCATATAGCCTTTGAGTTTATATTTTTTTAAAGCACGTTCAAGAGATTTTATTTTGGCGAGTCGTGCTATTTCTTCCTTTAATGCCAGCCCGCGAGCCCTACGGTAATTTTGAAGATCCTCATCGGAATGCCGCTCAATTATTAGATTTAAATTCCATTGGTGAGCTACTTTCTCAATAAATTTATACATTTGCGGGAACTCAAGAGTTGTATCGTTAAACATCACAGGGTAAGGTATTTTACCGTTGTAGACTGTCAGAATGATGTGCATAAGAGTAGTTGTGTCTTTGCCTCCTTTCCATGCAAGAGCTATGTCGGAAAAGTCATATCTATTTTCTGCCTGCTTCAAAATTTTCTTGGTTTTGGCAATCTTTTCGTGCAAATTCATATAGTATATAATCTAGTGACATGTGCGCTCTTTGTCAAATACCATCTGCTCACGAGATGGAATTTCGTTCTGCGGTAACACTTCTTTCAAGTCCCCGAATGATTTTGAACTATATTGATCCCGGTTCGGGGTACGTATTAGGTTCAAGCATTCCTGCATTGCTTGCTGCAATTTTAGGAGTTCTTGCATCATCACTATTTTTCATGAGAAACAAAATCTTTCCTTTTTTTACTAAAAAAAGAGTTTTTGTAATTCTGGTACTGGTTCTAATCGCTGCTGGTATAATAGGTAGTATGTCTCTTGTGGGAATAAAAAAAACCAATAAAGTTATTATTCTTGGATTTGACGGTATGGATCCAAATATCTTGGAAGATGGTTGGAAGAAAGGGCGTTATCCAAATTTAAAAAAAATTAGTGATACGGGATATTTTTCTCGACTTGCGACGACAATTCCTCCTCAATCTCCCGTTGCATGGGCTAGTTTTATAACAGGAGAAAATCCTTCAGAGCATGGAGTATATGATTTTATTGAGCGAGATCCTTCCAATTACAATTTGAATCTTGTATTTTCAGGTAAGGAAGACAATTCTACGAGTCTTGCCTCAACCCCTTTCTGGGAAAAAACTACTTCAAATAAAGTTCCGGTTACAGTTTTATTTCTGCCCGATACATTTGAGCCGCCAAAATCGCTGACAGGGGAGATGATTGCCGGTATGGGAGTACCGGATCTGTTGGGAACGCAGGGTACATTTACGTTATTCACGACAAAAAAGTATCCAACAGATGACTATACGTGGAGAGGAAAGGTAATTTCCCTTTCAAATCCTTCAAATGGATCAGGGAAAGAAATTACGACACATATTGAAGGGCCAAAATATAATGGAGGTACCGATACAAAAGTAGCAACAATTCCACTCAAGATTAAAATTATAGATGAGTCAACAATTGAATTGAACGTACAAAATAAAGCATTTCAACTCAAAAAAGATGATTTTTCCGAGTGGAAAAAACTTGAATTCAGCATAGATTTTTTTACCAAAGCAAAAGGCATTGCCAAATTCTATCTTAAAAGTGTAGGTCCGGAATTCGAGCTGTACATGTCTCCCGTCAACTTTGATCCTGAAGCACCATTAAAACCCATATCAACTCCTAAAAGTTTTTCGGCAAAACTTTCAAAAGATTTGGGTTCATATTCAACGCTTGGGCTCCCTCACGATACATGGGCACTGGAGGAAGGTGTTTTTAACGAAGAGGCTTTCTTGAAACAGGCAGAATCAATTCTTTCGGAAAGAAGAAAAATATTTGCCTTACAATTAAAAGAATTTAAAAGCGGATTGTTTTTTGCATATTTTGGTATGCCCGATACAATATCTCATATGTTTTGGAGATACCGTTCTGATCCTTCAAGTAAATATTACGATACGATCAACCAGTACTACGACAAAATGGATAGGATAGTGGGCGAGACTTTAAAAAATATTGATAAAGATACGACTTTTATAGTTCTTTCAGATCATGGTTTTTATTCTTTTGATTATGAAATAAATGTTAATACATATCTTTTGAATGAAGGCTATCTAGTTCTTAAAGAAGGGGCAGCCGGAACGGGACCGCTATATGAATCGGTAGATTGGAGCAGAACAAAGGCATATGCCGCCGGCTATAACAGCGTATATTTTAATGTTAAGGGACGAGAAGCACAGGGCATAGTTGAGCAAAAAGACATTCCGGCATTGCAAAAAGAGCTTGTAAGCTCCTTTACAAACCTAAGTAATCCTGAGACAGGCTCAAAAGTTGTGAAACATACATATACCCGAGAAGAGATGAAAATCAAGGAGGGGAATCAAAATGCTCCGGATTTAATACTCGGTTTTTATAAGGGAATCCGGTCATCATGGGATAGTGCTATTGGGGCTACAACTCCTGAAATGATTGTAAAAAGAGAGAGTAAGTGGAGTGGTGATCATCTATTTGATCCGACCGAGGTACCGGGAGTGTTGTTTTCCAATAAAAAAATGAACTTAAAAAACCCGGGAATTACCGATGTTGTGGCTAAAGTTCTTCCGTTGATTGGTGTTTCAGAATAGTACCTCTCCGTACCAATTTCAGTCAGATACATAAAAGAAAACGCTCAACTAAAAAGGAACGATTGACATTCTCTCGTCTTTGTACTTATTATTAAAGTATGGAGGACGACACAAAAAAGACAGGTTTAAGGACTGTAAAAGCAATCGTTATTGAGATTGGAATAATTGCGATATTGGTAGTTGCCGTTATTGCTATTTTAAATTATTTGAGACTTATCGATGTTGCATCTATTTTCCCAAAAAACTCTACATCTAACACCATGAGTAAATCTATACCTGTCGAGAAGGGGCAGGAAAAGAGCGTATCTCACGGGTTGGCTCCTGAGGCAAAACCAAACTATGAATTGGCTGATTTTGCCACTATTGCATATAATCCTTCCTTACCGAAACTTGATGTTGCTATACAAAGCAAGGCTATGCAGTACGCTGTGGTTATAACACAAATTGAGGGAAAGATTTCGCAAATATCTCTCGATTCGGGTATTGATAATGCATCAAATTTACCCTTCGAGAAGAGATTAGTAATCGATGTTGGTAAAGAGGGTGCGAAAATTGAGTTACTGTATCCAAAAGAAGCTGAAAATAAGATAAGAGTTTTGAATCAACAAAATAAGCCAATTAAATTTACAGATTTATCACAGGGAGACGAAGTATATATAAGAACAGAAGTTGCAATAGCAAGAAAGTACCCTAAAAATATCAATGACGTTATCATAACCAAGAAATAGGCAAATTATTACTTGGCATTTCCCCGGACTTCAGTAAAAAAATCAAGCCGAGAGCGTTCAGGCTATCTTTTATCCGCGTTTTAGTCTCTTGAAAGGGATCGAAAGCTCGATTTCCTTTCCGGTAGCAAGTAGACCTGCTACTACAAAAAATAGAAGCAGGAATGAATAAATCTGGTAGGTATAGTCGGTTTGGAAATTGATCAAGGCACCAAGAAACGCAAAATAAAGGGCGCTTTTCCGAGACTTAATAAGAAAAAGTATGATTAATCCCA
>CAZPUU010000027.1:0-10948 GCA_964589835.1 uncultured Gammaproteobacteria bacterium | reverse complement strand
GTCCTACTAGCTTGAATTATCTTTCCTTTTGGGTGTACAATATATAACTTTCTTTCCAAAAGACAGAAATTTGAGGTAAATTTATGGCAGAACAAGACCGGGTTTTAGTACCAATAGAGATGAGCATGAAGGGGTATCAAGTGCTCCAATACAACCGTTCACTGGGACACCAGGAAGAGAGCTTTGAAGCATACGTTGAGAAGATGGCTCTACTAGGTTCGTTAGTAACAAAAATTCAAGAAGAGCATGAGGGTGTAGTCGTTTTTGAGGGAGTCGAAGGAGAACGTACTCTTATTGATGACAAAATTGCAGCAGAATTGAGCTCATCAACAGGAAACGTAACATTTCTTCCGCTTCGACAAAGCTAGTTAAAATATGGATAAAAAAATCATTATCAAAGGAGCACGAGAACACAATCTCAAAAGTGTTGATGTTGATATTCCGAAAGACAAGCTCGTTGTTTTTACCGGTCTTTCAGGTAGCGGAAAATCTTCTCTTGCATTCGACACAATTTATGCGGAAGGACAAAGAAGGTATGTGGAATCTCTCTCCTCGTATGCACGTCAATTTTTGGGGGTTATGAAAAAACCAGCGGTGGATTTTATTGAAGGACTTTCACCTGCAATTTCAATCGATCAAAAAACAACCTCGCATAATCCACGCTCGACTGTCGGAACGGTCACTGAAATATACGACTATCTAAGACTTCTGTTCGCCCGCGTTGGGCACCCCCATTGCCCTAAGTGCGGTAGGGAGATTAGTCGCACGACGAAGGAAAAGATAGTCGAGGAGATAGTTAACAAATTTGTGAGTGTTACTCCTCACAAAGTCATGATCTTGGCTCCTATTGTAAGCGGGAGAAAAGGAGAATATATCGACCTTTTTAAGGATCTTCGGAAACGCTCTTTCCAGCAGGTAAGAATTGACGGAAAAATAATGAATTTATCTGCAGATATCGCTCTGATCAAAACCAACAAGCACACCATCGAGGCAGTTGTCGACAAGCTTATCTTAGATAAAAATTACGAACGGCAGAGAGTCTTAGACAGCGTTGAGCAGGCGCTTTCTCTTGGCAACGGGGAGATTATCGTGTCGGAAGTAAAGGATAAAAGCTTTTCTTTTCCTGAGGTTGCGCAAAACATGGAAGACACATTTTATTCCGAAAAATTTGCGTGTCCTTTTGATGGGACAGCGATGCCGAAAATTGAGCCACGCCTTTTTTCTTTTAATTCTCCATTCGGGGCCTGCCCGGAATGTAATGGATTGGGAAATATCATGACCGTTGATGAAGATCTGGTTCTTAACCCAAATCTTACAATATCTGAGGGAGGCATTCTTGCTTTTGCAAATCTGTACGATCGAGATACGTGGTTGACGAGAACTTTAAAAACTGCGTTTGAGGAAAATGATATTCCGATGACCGATTTAATTATGACGTTAACACACGAGCAGAAAAAAATAATTTTGTATGGAACAGGGGAGAAAGTGTACAAGGTAAAGGGGCGTAATAGATTTGGTGAAAGCACGTCAATATATGAAACCTATCCCGGAGTGGTTGGATACCTTCAGGCACGGTATCTCGAGACCGATTCCGAACTCATAAAAAAGGAAATTCAAAAATTTATGACGGCAAAGGTTTGTGATATGTGCTTGGGTGCCCGGCTCAAACCCGAAGCACTTGCAGTAAGCATTGATGGAAAATCAATCGTTGATGTCTCCGAGTTGTCCATTGAACAGTGTTATGAATTTATGACAAATTTGCCCACGGATCTTTCGAATAAGGAAATGGAGATTGCCGGTGTGATCCTGAAGGAAATCAATAGCAGGCTGAAATTTCTTTTCGATGTCGGGCTTTCGTATCTAACGCTCAGTCGTACGGCGGAGTCTCTGGCCGGCGGCGAAGCACAGAGGATCAGGCTTGCTTCTCAAATCGGAAGCGGTCTTTCCGGAGTACTTTATGTTCTGGACGAGCCATCAATAGGGCTTCACCCGAGAGATAACACAAAACTGATAGGCACACTTAAGCACCTCCGTGATATCGGCAATAGCGTGATTGTTGTTGAGCACGACAAGGAGATGATGCAGGAATCGGATTACATATTTGATTTCGGTCCTGGTGCCGGTGAGCACGGTGGGAAGATTATTGCTCACGGAACTCCTCACCAGATCGAGAATGATGAAAATTCAATAACCGGAAGATACTTGTCGGGAAAGGCGAAGATAAAGATTAAGAAAGAGCACCTTATTGAACCGGAAGTTCAGCGTTTTATACGGCTCAAGGGAGTTACCGAACACAATCTGAAAAATATTGATGTAGATTTTCCATTGGGAAAATTCATTTGTGTCACCGGCGTTTCGGGAAGCGGTAAGTCCACTCTTATAAATGATGTGTTCTACCACGCAGTTGCTCATCAAAAAAATCCATTTCACAAGGAAAAACCCGGAAAATTTACCGAAATAACAGGTATTGACGAAATAAAGCGGATATTTATGATCGACCAGTCACCAATTGGTCGCACTCCACGAAGTAACCCTGCAACTTATACCGGTGCATTTACGTACATCCGGGACATTTTTGCAAATGCGAGAGACAGTCGGATGCGAGGTTACGGTCCGGGTAGATTTTCTTTTAATGTAAAGGGCGGTAGATGCGAGAGTTGCGAAGGAGAAGGGCAGATTAAAATTGAAATGCAATTTTTGCCCGATGTCTATGTAAAGTGCGAAAGCTGCAATGGAACACGATACACGCAAGACACTTTGGAAATTCAATTTGAGGGGAAAAATATTTCCGAAGTCCTGAATATGTCGGTTGAGGAGGCAATACCCTTTTTTGCATTTCACGAGCCGTTGTCTTCTCGTCTGACGACGCTTAAAGAAGTCGGACTCTCATATATACGTCTTGGCCAGCCGGCTACGACTCTTTCCGGCGGTGAGGCGCAACGGATAAAGCTCGCTTCCGAGTTATCAAAAAAAGGCGGTGGAGGCTCTCTATATGTGCTCGACGAGCCGACTACCGGACTTCACTTTGCCGATCTTGAGAAATTAATCTTGGTTCTCAGGCGTCTTGTCGACAAGGGGAATACGGTTGTTGTTATTGAGCACAATTTGGATCTTATTAAAAATGCCGATCACATTATAGATCTAGGCCCTGAAGGAGGTATGCTGGGTGGTTCTGTTATTGCTTATGGAACTCCAAAAGATATTGCGAAAAACACACATTCCTATACCGGCCAGTACCTCAAGAAAGAAGTGTCTGTATGAAATTAAGGTTTGGTAGTCTGTTAGCGCTTGTTTTCCTGTTTTTATTTGCACAAAAAGTTCACGCCGATAATTCGCAATTTTCAATATCTGCAACCTCCGAATACAATATTCAAAAAGATGGAGAGGCAAATGTTTCGCAGGTTATCTCAATTACAAATAAAACCGAATTTTACTACACACCAACTTACACGATAACGGTAGGATTTGATGATGTTCAAAACCTTGAAGCTTTCAATTCCGATGGTTCGATACCGACAACGCTTTCCGGGCAGAATAGCGGAAAAAGCATAAAACTCACCTTCCCGAAAAGATACGCAGGTCTTAACAAAACTAATACTTTTACGCTTAAATTTACAACAAAGGACATAGCTAGATTGGAAGGTTCCATTTGGGAGGTCTCGGTTCCGGGAATTGAAACGCCTGACGATTTCGATGAATACAAGATCGAAATAAACGTTCCGGATGAATTCGGTATTGCCTCAATTGTAAAACCGGCTGTCAAAATTGGAAATTCGAATACTATTACGCTTTCAAAAGAGCAAGTCGGAAAAGGCGGAGTTATTATCCTTTTCGGAGAAAAACAATACTACGAATTTCATCTGAAATATAACATTTCAAACCCAAATTTATTCCCTGTTACAACTGAAATTGCGCTGCCGCCGGAGACCGGATATCAGAATGTAGTTATATCAAAATTTTCCGAAAATCCGATAAATGTAGTAAAAGATATTGATGGTAACTGGATTGCGGAGTACAAGCTTTTACCCCAACAAAAAAAACAAGTACTCATTGAGGGTATGGTGGAGGTTATGGCCAACCCTAAAAGAGAGGAGCTTACCAGCAGACAGCTAAAAGAGTACACTGCCGGAAAAAAATATTGGGAACAAGATGCGAATATAAAAAAAATTGCAGCCTCGCTTAATTCGGTAGAGGATATCTATAAATTTGTTGTAGCGACTCTTTCCTACAACTATTCAAAAGTCGCGACGAGCAATTTACGTCTTGGTGGTAAAGGTGTTCTTGCAGATGCAAAGAATAGTGTGTGTCTCGAATTTTCCGATCTATTCATTTCCCTTGCTCGGGCGAAAGGAATTCCTGCAAGATCCGTTGAGGGCTATGCATATACCAAAAATACAAAACTGAGACCCCTTTCACTTGTAAATGACATTTTGCACGCTTGGCCGGAGTATTACGACAACAGCAGAAAAGTGTGGGTGATGGTCGATCCTACGTGGGGAAATACAACAAAAGGAATGGATTATTTTTCTTCACTCGACTTCTCCCACGTGGCATTTGTACGTAAAGGGATGGATAGTGAGTATCCGATTCCTGCAGGTGGGTACAAATTCAGCAAGGATTCAAGAGATGTGGAAATAAAATTCGCAAAAGCCGCCGACTTTAGGAAGAAAAGGGTCATCCAAATTGATGACACGTTTCCCTCGTATTCTTTTCCGAAAATGGCTATCAATGGCAGCTTTACCGTCAAGAATGCCGGCAACATTCCTCTCTCTGATCTTGCGGTGAAAGTTACGACCAGCAAAAAAACCAACAGGGAATTTATGATTGATTACATCCCGCCCGGAGGAGTCAAAAAAATAACGACAACATTTTCAGACGTCCCTCTTTTGACAAACGAGACGTATCTTATTACAATTCAGGTTGGAGAACAGGTATATAAGAAATATATCAAAATCTCATTTATTCCGGATCTCACGATTCTTTTAATAATAGGAGGAATTATTAGTGGTTCAACAATTATTGCAGCAATTACCTTCCACACCGGGAGTCTACTTATTCAAAGACGAAAAAGGAAAAATCCTGTACGTAGGGAAAGCTAAAGATTTAAAAAAAAGAGTGTCATCGTATTTTTCCAATAAGGCACTGGACGAGAAAACCATTAAGTTGGTCTCGCAAATTGCGGATCTTGAAACGATTCAAGTCGCTTCAGAAATCGAAGCGTTTCTTCTGGAATCGGCACTTATAAAAAAGAACAAGCCGTTTTTCAACATCAAGCTTATTGATGATAAGACCTATCCGTATATAGAAATATCTCAAAACGAAAGTCCAGCGGTGACTATTACAAGGAAGCGAACGGACAAGAAATCTCAGTACTTTGGGCCATATTCGGATACTACTGCTTTGAAAGTCGTTCTTAAGCTTTTGAGGAGAATCTTTCCTTACCAATCGGTTAAAAATCATGCAAAAAGGAAATGTCTTTACTACCATCTTGGACTTTGTCCCTGCATAGGTGCCGAACCGCAAAATTTGGATGAGTACAAAAGGAATTTGAGAAAAATTGCCGCATTTCTGAACGGAAATAAGGATCAGGTAATAAGACTCCTTGAAAGGGAGCGGGAAGAGTACTCAAAAAGGGAAGAATATGAATTGGCGCAGACTGTCCAAAAAAGGATAGAGCAGATAAAGCTTATAACGAGTGATACCTACGATCCATTTCACTATATTGATAGGCCGGATTTTTATTTTGAACGGATTGAGAAAGAAAGCATTTCACTTCAGGAGATACTCGCTCCGTATTATCCGGATATTGGACGGCTTACGCGTATCGAAGGCTATGACATTTCAAATATTTCAGGTCAACACGCAGTCGGTTCAATGGTTGTTTTTGAGAATGGTGACAAGAATGCAAAAGAGTACAGACGTTTTAAGATACGTACCAAAAATACTCCCGACGATTTTCATATGATGCGGGAAGTTCTTTCAAGAAGACTGAGAAATAACTCATGGCCTATTCCAAATCTGTTGGTGATTGATGGCGGGAAAGGACAGGTAAGCTCAGTGCTACAAGCTCTTGCCGGCCATGGGAAAAAATGGCCGGTTATAGGTCTTGCAAAAAGGGAAGAAACGATTGTTGTGCCACTCAAGGAAAGCAGCGGGTTGGAATTTTTAGAGATAAAACTCCCTCATTCAACACCGGGGATCAATCTATTGCGGCGCATCCGGGATGAGGCACATCGTTTTGCCATAACTTATCACAAACTATTAAGGAAGAAGGCAATGATCCGGTAGATTGGCCAATTGTGAGCGTCTTGTGATATCCTTATTGTATGAAAGGCATTCTTCGCAACGTCTTGGTATACGCATTTTCCCTGTATTTGACCCAACTTGTTTTTTCAGGCCTTCTGGTGCATGGCGGCTTAAGAACCTTTATTGTTGGCGGCATACTTCTTGCGATTGGTTTTAAGATTATCAAGCCGATTCTCTCAATTATTTCATTACCGTTCAACATGTTGACGCTTGGACTTTTTAGTATCTTAATAATATCGTTTATTCTGTTTCTTATAACGCTTGTTTACCCACCCTTAGAAGTGGTCCCATTTACCTTCAAAGGAGTGACATTGCTTGGTATCGAAATTCATAAATTTTACGTATCACCACTTTTGTCATATGTAGTTATTTCTGGTACAATATACCTCATTACAAAACTCATCAACTGGCTATTTGATAAGTAAGTATTAATCATGAACATTTTATATATCATTCAAATTATTCTCTCAGTTCTATTAGTTGTTGTTATAATTTTTCAGCAAAGAGGGAGTGAGGCAGGAATTGCTTTTGGAGGTGGAACAGAAAGTTTCCGGTCTAAAAGAGGTCTTGAGAGATTTTTGTTCTACGCAACCATCGTTCTTTCGGTATTTTTTGCGGCTAACTCCATTTTGACACTCGTTATTTTATAGATTTCTATGGCAAGTCTTCGTCGGCGATATTACGCTTGGCTCATAAAAGCGTATTTTAAAAAAATGCGCCGGACAATCATAAGCTCAATTGTGTTGGGTATTCTCGTTTTTTTTGCCTTTATAGGACTTCTCAATTATTATTTCCGACCCTTGATCTTTAAAACTACTGAAAATATCGGTTATGAGGGCACGTATACTGTTCAGACTTTACCGAAAGAAATTTTGAGAGAGGTTAGCAATGGCTTGACACTGGTGACGTTAAATGGACAAATCCAACCGGCTGCTGCAGATAGCTGGACGATAACGAAAGACAAGATTTATACTTTTAAAATTAAAAAGGGAATAAGATTTCATAACGGTCAAGAGCTGACCAGTGAAAATGTAAATTTGAATTTTAAAGACGTTGCAAAAAAACCGATTGACAAATACACAATTCAGTTCGAATTGAAGAACCCCTACGCTCCCTTTTTGACAAGTGTTGCAAACCCGATATTTGGAAAAGATCTGTCGGGCATTGGTAGATACCGGGTGGATGAGGTGGACGTGAATGGAGGTTTTGTTAGGACAATTACATTAGCAGACACTAAAGATAAGACGAAGAAGAAAAAGATATATTTCTACCCCACACAAAAGGCTCTAAAGGTCGCTTTTATGTTGGGGGAAGTTGATAAGATTTATGGCGCGCTTTCACCTGTTGTAGATGCTACCGATCTTTCAAAGTGGAAAAAAGTAAAGGTTGAAAAGTACACGAACTATAATACTTTAGTTACAATTTTTTATAATAACAACGATTCGATACTAAATGACAAAAAAGTCAGACAAGCCCTAAATTACGCTCTGCCCGAATCAATTGCTGCGGGAGAACGAGCCTTCGGGCCCATATCTCCACTTTCCATTTACTATAGTCGTCCTCCTACCTACAAAATCTCTGATATAGAACTCTCCAAAACATTGCTTTCGACAGTGAAAGATCCAATGAAAGAGCCTTTGGTTATTTCCACAACTGACGAGTACCAGAAGGTTGCTTTGGATATTCAAAAAGATTGGGAGAAGATAGGAATTAAATCTAAAATAAAAATTGTACAAGATATACCGTCAGATTTTCAGGTATTCATATATAAATTTCAGCTTCCGCACGACCCCGACCAGTACGTTCTATGGCATTCCGATCAGTTAAACAATATCACTCATTATAAAAATCTCAGAATTGACAAGCTACTTGAGGACGGCAGATCAACAACCGATCCTGAGAAAAGGCGAAAAAATTATGCGGACTTTCAGAAATACTTGACAGACGATGTGCCTGCTTCCTTCTATTATTTTCCAATAGAGTACAACCTGGAGAAAAATTAGTCTAGGGCTTGCAGGCATTGCAGGCAAGGGCGAACCTTTTTTTATAGAGGTAAAAATTCAAATCTTTCTCCTGAATGATTTCTTCGTACAAAGTGGTGTCGACAAGACCTTTAGTACTCTTACTTTCTCCATATAGCACTATGTAGTCGGCTGCATTCATTCCACGCGGTGCTACATAGACTTTCTCTCTTTGAGATAGATGTGCGCCGATATTATTAGAGGCACTAACAGAAGCTTCTTTTGGAATAAGAGCAAGATGTCGGTTGATGGTATATATATTTTTTGTTGTATAAATTCTGTTGTCGGCCTCTCTCATTCCCGGGAGCGGGGAATACATATAACATGAAACTAAAGCCGCAAACAGTATATAGTAGGCTAAGAATTTCTTCAGATTTGGAATACGAAGTCTTTTTGATAGCCATAATACTGAGTAAATGAGTGATATGTAGACGAACGGAACGATCAGTGCACCGTAATGATAATAATGCATTCTCAAATTTTCATTGCTTGAAAGTACGTATATGCCAAGCTCGGGAGCAGCAAAGATGAAGTAAAGTGGAGAGACAAGCGAAAGGTAGCCTGAAGGTATCAGTAATTCATGGACATAATTAAGAGTTGAAAATGAAAATATTTGAGTCAGGATCAGTCGTGGATTTACAATCAAGTTTTGTAAAATTTGGAATGGCGAATCTCCCAAATATTGATAGTATGAGAGGGCAAAATGCTCGGTTCCCCGAGCGTTTGGAATAGCGTATCCTGTTAGCAGGAGAAAAATAAGTAATGATACGGTGAAAAGCATTATTCCTAGGCGTCTACTGTTACGGAAAAAAATAAAGGCACCGAAAATTGCAGCGACGAGAAAAACATTTTCTTTTGTAATAACAGCAAGGGCAAGCGATAGTGCGAAATATACATATCTTTTTTTAAACAAAAAATAGAACGCTGCAATAAGAAGGGATGTTGCCAGACTAACGGCATGAAAGTCGAATAAATTTTGCTGATGGAGCCAGAAGTTCAGAAAATACGAAATCGAGATTGCAAGGGCAATCCTCCTGTCCGTCAAGACTTCCTTTGCCAATAAAAAAAGAAATATTCCTCCGATTGCAATGGAAAAGGATTGAACTATTAAAAGTACTGCCGGATTTTCCCAAAGTAAATAAATGGGAGCAAGCAAGATGAGAATAAAATCGGAGTGGACTCCGAGACGGGAGATCGATTCAACTCCGTCCGGGTTTGTCAGCATAAAAAACCTTCCGTGAGCTGTGTTCCAAACCGTTTGAACCATGTTTCCCAAATCAAACCGCCCTGAAAGAAATGCATTATGCCGGGCAACAGACAGAAGACTAAAAACGACAAAATAGATAGCTGACAGTGAAGAAATTATGACTAAGTACGGATCCATTTTAAGAATTGAAGAACTTGTTTTTAACCTTTTCAAGCAAATCACTATAGCTAGAAAAAGAAATTCTCCTATGATCATGCCAATCCTGGTCATAACAGCAATCGAGGTTGCTATACCGAGTGGTGTGAAAAAAGTTAAACAATAAGTCAAGATCAATTCTCTGACTCCAAGACCCATGGGAGTGACAAATAAAAGGTATCCGCCAAGCCAGGAAAGGATGAAGAAGGAAAGAAATTGGATAATTGAAGTGGGATCGAGAAAAGATAAAGACAGCCCGACAAAGTAACAACCAAAGCTGTAAAAAATCCAGCCGAGGGTATAGCCCGCAAGTTGTTCAACATATGAGCTGATAGTTTTGCCGTATTTATAAAGAAATATAACAGCACCTATCAATAGTAAAAGAATCACCGCTGATGCGAAAGGAAAAAAGACACCGAATCCATTCTTTTGAGCGTAAATAAAGATTAATGCGGGAATCGACAGAAATGCCGCTGAAACCGCAAGCAATAGTGCTTCTAGACCCAAAAGTTTCAGGGTAAGCCTGCCGGGAAGTATATGGGAATGGGAATCAACCCTCGAGGCAAAAGCAAATACGCTTCCGGGAATATACCTTTTTATCTCAGAAAGCGAGTAAGAGACGAGAAGCTCTCTTTTGTTAAAATCTGGCTCTTTCCTTTTTAACAAATTAAGCCAGAGTAAAGATTTGATAAGAAAGAACAACGAAAAAAAAGTAATACCTGCCAGAAAAAGCAGTAAATCAAAATTTTCGAACGACTTGGCTATAATAATCCTGTTGTCAAAAAAAAGCTTTCCGATAAACGCAAGAGAAATAAGCGCAACGGGTAGTCCAAGAAATGTGCGCAGGAGCTTTTTTGCATGTTCCATGGAATTACGATTCAAATTTGATAGGAAGATCCCGCTCGGCATTGGGTCTGTTGAAATTGACCATAAGATCAGCCAAAAGTCCGGTAAATATTGTCTGAAGCCCAGCAATGACAAAAAGTACGCCGAATGTTAAAAGAGGCCTTCCGCCAATTGCATTTCCGAACAATTTAAGTATAACAAGGTACAAAAGAATAATACTGCCTGAGATAAATAGAGTCCCGCCCAATTTTGAGAAAAAATGCAGAGGTCTTTTTGTGTACTTCACCAAAAAATATATAGTGATAAGGTCCGGTATGTCGGTCAAAATCTTGGTGGATTTATATTTCGAGTATCCGTATTTTCTCGGGCTATG
>CAZPUU010000026.1:7245-11161 GCA_964589835.1 uncultured Gammaproteobacteria bacterium | reverse complement strand
AGAGTATTTCTGATAAACACGAGTTACGAAGGACGAAGTTTTGATGATTATACAATTGGTCTTTTTGGCATAGAAGGGAAAGAGGGGAGTTATCTGGATGCAGAGGACGGAAAGTTGTCTCAAAATTCAATCGAACATGGGAAAGTCGATTCAGTTATCGGTATATATATAGATATCGATGCAAATTCACAAAAAACCGTAGATTACTGGATAACAATCGCAAAAACAATACAGGGTGCTTTAGACCTTAATGATTATGTTAATGAAAGAACTCCATCGTATCTTATCAAAACAACAAAAGATTTCTGGCATGCATGGGTATATGCAAGAAATTTCAATTTTTATCATTTGGAAGATGATGCAATTAGCCTGTTTAAAAAATCCCTTTTAATTTTACGTTCGCACGTGGATAATAACGGTTCGATTCTTGCTTCAGGTGATTCTACTCTCTTGCAATATGGGCGTGATGCATACAGTTATATGTGGCCCCGGGATGGCGCGCTTTCTGCTGTTGCACTTGATAAAGCCGGGGATTATAACGTTTCGAAAAGATTTTTTGAATTTTGTAACGAGGTGATTACCAAAGACGGCTATTTTATGCACAAATACAGGCCGGATAAATCGTTGGGAAGTTCTTGGCATGGATGGGTATACAAAGGAACGCCCCAATTACCGATCCAAGAAGATGAAACCGCACTAGTTTTATACTCATTATGGAAACATTATGAATTTTCAAAAGATCTCGAATTTATTGAGTCAATTTATAACTCATTAATTAAAAAAGCAGGTGATTTCATAGTATCTTATATGGATGAGACAACCGGATTGCCAAAACCGAGTTATGATCTATGGGAAGAAAAATTCGGGATTTCAACTTTTACATCATCAAGTGCATACGCGGCGTTGGTAGCAGCGGCAAATTTTTCAAAACTATTGGGAAAGACTCAACATGAAATTAAATACAATACGCATGCGCAAAAAATAAGAGATGCAATCCTTAACTATCTCTGGAATGATGAGAAAAAAATGTTTTTTAAAATGATAAATTTTGAAAACGGGAATATTATTGTTGATGACACTCTGGATTTTTCAAGCATCTATGGAATTTTCAGATTTAGAGTTCTTGATGTGCATGACGAACGGGTTACTGCCTCTATCAAAACTATGGAGGCTGTGGCTGCTAAGATTCCTGTCGGCGGGATGATGAGACATGAAAACGATGCATATTACCGTTCATATCAGGATGTTCCCGGCAATCCTTGGGCGATAACCACTCTATGGTTGGCGCAATATTATATTGCGGCAGCACGTGAAGAAAAAGATTTCGATAAGGTAAAAGAGCTTCTTTCATGGGTTGTTTTGCATGCTTTGCCAACCGGAGTATTGCCCGAACAATTCGATCCATATACCGGAAAAGTTTTGTCGGCCGCACCTTTGACATGGAGTCATTCTGAATATATAAGCACTGTTATTAATTATTTAGAAAAATTGGAAGAGCTCGAAATATTTGAACAGGATGAAGTAAAGTCGGAAATCTAACTATTTCTTTCTTTGGATAACGCGTTTTACCGCTTCTTTAATTGCATTTTTGTCCATTCCATATTTAGTTAATAATTCAGAGATGGTACCTGATTCACCGAATATATTTTGAAGACCAATGAATTCTTGGGGTGTAGGGTGATTTTTTGCTAAAACCTCTGCGATTGCTGATCCAAATCCCCCATCAACTTGATGATCCTCAACACTGACAACAGCTCTTGTTTCTTTCGCTATATTAATAATTGCTTCTTCATCGATTGGCTTTATCGAATGAAAATTTGTAACTAGGACATTAATTCCTTCATCTTCCAGTTCCTTTGCTGCAACAAGGGCATGGTATACCATGTATCCGGTTGCAAAAATTGCTGCCTGAGGATTTTCACTTATCCAAAAAGTTTGTGCTTTTCCAAATTCAAATGGCGTTTCCACAGTCGTCATAACGGGAGTATTGTCACGGGTAAAGCGGATGTAAAATGGTCCGTAGGTATCCCCGCTATACATAGTAGCTTTTGCCGCTTGGTGAAAATCACATGGTACAATCACATTCATTTTTGGCCACGCGCGGGTAATAGCCAAGTCCTCTGTTGCCTGATGGGTAGCGCCATCCGGTCCCGTCATAAGTCCTGAATGATGCCCGGCAATTTTTACATTCGCGTCGTTGTATACTGCCGTAGTTCTTAATTGTTCCCAATTGCGTCCCGGGGAGAACGTTGCGTAGGAAGAGATAAAAGCTGATTTTCCACTCACACCAAGACCGGCTGCGATGGTAGCCATATTTTGCTCGGCAACTCCAACTTCAAAAAAGCGATCAGGATATTTTTCTGCAAATTTATTTGCTTTTACCGATTCCGTAAGATCAGCAGAAAGGACCACGACATTGGGATTTGTTTCTCCAAGAGCCATGAGGCCTTCTCCGTAGCCTGCCCGGGTCGCCACCTTTTCAACATCTTCGCTAAATATATTCTCGTTAAGTTTGAATTCTTGGTTTAACATAATTTAGTATTGATTCTGAGAAGCGAGTCCAATTTCTATTGCCTGTAACTCTTCCATGGCGCGTTCCGCCTCTTCTTTATTTGGTGGTTTTCCGTGCCAAGTATAATCATTTTCCATAAAACTTACTCCCTTCCCTGGAATAGTATGGGCAATGATACAAGTCGGTTTTTCCCTTACAGATTTTGCCGAATTTATAGCATCGATAAAACCTCTAATATTATTTCCATCTATTTCAAGAACGTTCCAGTTAAAAGTTTCATACTTAAGTCTAAGAGGCTCGAGCGGCATAACATCTTCAGTGTTTCCGTCGATTTGAATATTGTTGCGGTCAATAATTAGTGTTAAATTATCGAGCTTGTATTTAGGTGCAAGCATAGCTGCCTCCCATGTGTTTCCTTCCTGGTGCTCTCCATCAGAAGCGATGCAGTATACTTGATAATTTTTATTATCCATTTTGCCCGCAAGAGCAATACCGATTGATTGAGAAAGTCCTTCACCAAGGGGTCCTGACGTAGTCTCAAGTCCCGGCAGTGCAGTTCTATGGGGATGCCCTTGAAGACGCGAATTGAGTTTGCGCAATGTTTTTAACTCTTCAATTGGAAAGTATCCGGCTTGGGCCATGCTTACATATCGGATCGGGCAGATATGGCCATTCGAGAGAATAAGTCTATCCCTGTCGTCCCACTCGGGATTTTGCGGATCGTGATTTAGGATATGAAAATAAAAAGAAGTAAAAATATCAGCCATACCTAAAGGTCCGGCCGAATGTCCACTTCCCGCAGCAAGCAATGTAGTCATGAGCAGCTTGCGTGCATCATTTGCTTTTCTTTCAAGATCTAATATTTTTTCTTGCGTTACCTCTTCCATGATTTTTTATTATCAAACATTAATACTTCCATACTACCATTAAATCAGCAACGTTTGAAGGAAGTCTGTCAGTTATTATTGCGTCACCTACCAAATTGAAAAACGTATAGCTATCATTATTATCCAGGTATGATTGAGGATCAATCCCTTTTTGGGTTGCATGATTACGCGTTTCGCTGTCGGCGATTCCTGCAGCAGCTTCGGAATTGTCAAATCCATCGGAAGCAACCGAGCAAAACAACGCGTTTTCAGGAAGATGAATAAGCGCCGAGAGTGCACACTCTTGATTACGTCCGCCCTTCCCGTCCCCTTTTGCCGTAACTGTTGTTTCTCCACCTGCAAGAAGCATTTGATTTTGCTGCGTAGTATCCAGAAGTAATAAGGCTGCATCTTTTGCCTCTCCTTGGAATTTATCGCTATGAATAATTACCGAAATACCCATTTCTTCGGCCTTTTCTCTCATGGCATTTAAAGCGGTAAGATTTGAAAGTACGACGTGGTTTTGAACTTTCTCAAA
>CAZPUU010000026.1:0-7145 GCA_964589835.1 uncultured Gammaproteobacteria bacterium | reverse complement strand
TTTTGTTGAGATACGACAGGGTGAGTGCCCAGCGTAAACTCAATTTTATTGAATTCTTCGCCATTAGTATCAATGACGTACCCTTCTTTGAGCCTATCGCCAAGCAGAGTTTCCAAAAATTTTGAGTTGTGAGCAGAACCTTTTCCAAATCCTAACAGGTAAATGTTGCTATAAACGGCAAGATCATATGAGGTGCCAAGAATGGTAAGAATATCTCCCTCAAGCTTTACGGTTTTTTTGAAATTTTCTTCAGGTTGGATTGATGTAAGACCGCACTCGATTATTTCAAGTAGTTTGCGTCGTTGGTCTGTGGTGGCAAGAGAGTCGAAATTTTTTATCATGGGCAGTAGTTAAGTGTAGCGAATTTCGTGTGTGAATTCCAGTACATTGCATATTGACAATTACGATTGAGAATTTGAGATATGGTTGGTATAATAGTCTTTGTCAAAGCGGTACAGGTAATACATGAATACCCAAAACTTATTCATAAAATCACACCTCTCCTAAGAAATTAGGCTATTCCACTTTGTCGATGAATATGGACGACAAACAAAAATACATCAGTAAACTTGAAGAAATTTCACATATAACGGTTGATGAAGCAAAACGACTCCTTAAAGAAGAAGTTCAGAATGATTTAAAAGCAGAAATTGCAAAGGAAATAAAGGAAGCCGAAGCAGAGATAAAGGCTTCTGCTCATAAAAAAGCTCAAGAAATACTTGCTGATGCAATCAAACATGGAGCTCTTGATTTTCTTCCCGAATATACACTCTCGGTCGTCAAAATAGAAGATGAGGATATGAAAGGGAGAATAATTGGGAAAGAAGGGCGAAACATCCGTGCCTTTGAGAATGCCACGGGTGTTGATGTAGATCTCGAAGAGCGTGGAATAATCCGTCTTTCAAGTTTTGATCCGGTCAGGCGTGAGGTTGCCAGACGTGCACTGGAGTTATTGATACGGGATACAAGAATTCAACCGGTGAGAATAGAGGAAGTAGTAGATATACAGAAGAAAGAAGTAAATAAAATTCTTTTTGAAGAAGGAGAGAAATTAGCACACGCGGTGGACGCATACAATATCCACCCTGATCTTATTCAAATGCTGGGAAGATTCAAATTCCGCACTTCTTTTGGCCAGAATTTAGTTGTTCATACTCTTGAGGAAACGAAAATCGGCATGCAAATCGCACACGAAATTGGAGCAAACGTCGAAATCGTCAAGTTGGGGTGCCTTTTCCATGATATCGGCAAAATCGTTACAGAAAAAGAAGGAAGTCATGTAGATTTAGGGGTCGAGCTTCTCAATAAATACAAGATACCAAGAGAAATCGTGAATTGTGTAGCTGAGCATCATGAAGATAAGCCATTTTCTTCAATTGAATCAATGATTGTATCAACAGCCGATGCTATTTCCGGTGCGCGGCCAGGAGCAAGGCATGAGGATCTTCAAGACTATATGAAGAGGCTCAAAGATATGGAAGAAATTGCAAAACATTATGATGGAGTGGAAGATGCATATGCTTTTGAGGCTGGACGTGAAATTCGTGTAGTGGTCAATCCTGGAAAGCTTGATGATGTTGAGACAACAATTCTTGCCCGGAAAATCAAAGAAGAAATAGACAGAAAGGTCATCGTCCCCGGTGTAGTAAGAGTTACAGTTATCCGCGAATTCCGAGTGTCCGAACCAAAAGAGTAGTCTTACTTCATGTAAATATTTTTCGTCCACCAGGTTTTTATAAAAGGCAACGTTAAAGTTGAAAGCAAAAATCCTAGAGAGGGAACAATAGCGTTTACCCATGGACGGTCAACATGTATAGTATTTAAATACAGTCCAATAGCAAAATAGGTAAACAAAACGAGAACAATTTTTCGCATCCAGCTTCCTTCCCAAGCCTTATCAGTCTCAACTTTTCTATTTCTTGCTTCAATTTTTTCGATTCTTTTTTCTAAATCTTTCACAAGAGTATTGTAGAGAAAAATTGTTATCTTGACAACCTATTTTCAAGAATGTATTGTTAAATCAACCCAAACAATAAGGAGGTGACGTTTTATGTCAGTGACAAAAAAGGAATTAATAGAGCTTGTTGCAAAGAAAGGAAATCTAACAAACAAGGCAGCAAAAGAAAGCATAAAAGTTTTTCTGAACGGAATTCGCGATTCTCTTAAAAGAGGAGAAAAAGTTGTAATTACTGGATTTGGAACATTTTCAGTAAGAAGTAGAAAAGCAAGAAAAGGGAGAAATCCAAAAACCGGAGAGGCGATAACTATTCAAGCTCGAAAGGCTCCCGGATTTACCCCGGGTAAGAGTCTGAAAAAGGCTATTAAATAGTCTTTAGTTTGAGTGTCAAAACAGTTAGAATACAACAGTGAAAAATAAAGTATTATTCATTGTTGGTCCTACAGCAGTTGGTAAAACTGATTTAGCTCTAGATATTGCTAAAAAAGTTAATGGAGAATTGATAAGTTCGGATTCTGTTCAAGTTTTTAAAGGTTTAGATATAGTTTCAGGAAAAGATCTGCCCCCGGAGTACACGCATTATGCAGGATATTATCATAGTCACAGTGGCCCTTCTATTCATCTTTTGGATGTCGTAAATCCAACCGATCCTTTTAGTGTTGAAGAATTTATTAAACTTGCCAGGAAATCGATGCAAAATATTTTTGAACGGAACCGAGTTCCGGTTGTTGTTGGTGGATCGGGTTTGTATGTAAAAGCACTAATCGATGGGTTGAGTGTAAGAGTTGAGCCGAATGAGCAACTGAGAAAAGAGTTGAGTGAACTTGATACCAATCAGCTTCAAAATATGCTTCGGGATTTGAATAAAAAGCAGTTGGATGACATGAATGAGTCGGACAAAGCAAATCCACGACGACTCATCAGAAAAATTGAGTTGAATAAAGCAAAAAACAATAACGATGTAACTGAAACGAATCCTGCACACGACTATTATATGGTTGGTTTAAAATGCGATAGAGAACTTTTAAAAAAGAGAATCGATAAACGAGTTGAAAACCGGATAGAACACGGAGCTATAGATGAGGTCCGAAAGCTATTTGCGAGTTACGCAGAACTTACGCAGCAAGTAAAGGATGCAAATGGATATAAACAATTGTTTTCTTATCTTAATGGAGAGATAGATTATGAAGAGGCAATGTATAGATGGAAATTATCGGAATATAAGCATGCTAAAAATCAGATGACGTGGTTTCAAAAATACGGGAATGTTGAATGGTTTGATATAAATGATAATAATTATCGTGCAAAAATTATGCAAAATGTGAAGCTTTTCTTAAACGAAGAATAAATGTACCTTAGGAAAAGAGTAAGCCAGATTCTGTTGACGCTGTCATCTATCTAATGCTCTCAAGCTTTAAGGTATAGAGTAACGCACTCGCCTTGTTCGGAGATTGCAGCAGGTGGGATTGCCCGTTTCATTCTCACTCGTCTCTGTTGCTCTCAGAAAATGTCAATTCATTTTCTGTTTTGATTTTCGCATGTGAGTAAAAAAATCAAACACCAGCGCTTTCACGTCGGAACTTACGTTCCACTCCTTGCGTTATTGCTGTCTGGACTTTCCTCCCCTCACGTCTTTCGATATAAGAGGCGACAGCTCTTTTTCCTAAGGTAATTTATTATACCACTGCAAAAAGAAGTTAACAACCTATAGTAGAGAGATTTACGACTACTAACGTGGTACAATATCACATGCTATGACATCTCAAGAATTCGAAAAGCAGTATAAGGGTCTTAATGCTGCCCAGAAAATTGCCGTTGATACTATTGAGGGTCCTGTTATGGTTGTAGCAGGTCCCGGTACCGGAAAAACCAAAACACTTACCCTTCGAATAGCAAATATATTGCTCAAAACCCAAGTCAATCCTGAAAATATTCTTGCACTAACATTTACTGAAGCCGCAGCTTACGAAATGAGAAAAAGATTATTGCAAATAATCGGCCACGATGCATACCGCGTTGAAATCACAACCTTCCACTCATTTTGCAATAATTTTATAAAGACTCATCAGGAAGAATTCTCAAAAATAATTGTATCGGAAAGCATTACTGAAATTGAGCAGTTGCAGATAATTGAAAAAATTATCAGTAAGGAAAAACTGGAAAAAATAAAACCACTCGGAAACCTTATGCATTATCTAAAACCGGCTCTGTCAGCAATTAATCAATTAAAAATGGAGAAAGTTTTGCCCTCAGATTTAGAGAAAGGCTTGCTGGAAATGGAAAAAGATTTATTGACACGGGATGATCTTAAAAACACGAAAGGAAAATACAAGGATGAGATAAAGAGTTTGTATAAGAAAAAATTTCAAGAAATTGAAAAAAACAAAGAGCTTGTGAAAGTCTACAAAGATTATGAAAAAAGTTTGAGAGAACTTAAGAAATATGATTACAACGATATGCTTTTGGAAGTAATCGAACAACTTGACATTCATCCCTACCTGCTACAATATCTGCAGGAAAAGTTTCAATATTTTCTTGTGGATGAGCATCAGGATACAAATGCTTCTCAGAATAAAATAGTTGAATTGATGAGTTCTTTTTTCGATAGTCCGAACCTGTTCGTAGTAGGAGACGAGAAGCAGGCAATCTATAGATTTCAAGGCGCATCACTTGAGAATTTTTTGTACTTTAAGAAAAAATTTCCTCAAGCAGTACTTGTCAATCTTTCAGAAAATTACAGATCTACACAGACAATATTAGATGCCACTTTTTCTTTGATTTCAAATAATGCTGAAGTTGCAGGAATTTTATCCGAGCGCTCAGGGCTTATTAAAAAAACACAGCATTTCGAAGAGAAGTTAAAGGAAATTGAGTTCAATTCCTATGATGGAGAACTTTACTGGATAGCAAAAAAAATTAATGAATTATTGAAAAAAGGTGTAGAGGCAAATGACATAGCCGTATTAGTGCGTAACAACCGCGATCTTGATCCGCTTTTGCCGATTTTGGATCACGAAAATATTCCGTATGTTATTGAGTCGGGTAGCAATATTTTGGAGGATATAGAAGTTGGAAAATTAATTTTGTTGCTTCGAGCTGTTAACAAACCTACTGAAAATGAATACATTATCAAAGCAATGCTGATGGATTGTTTTAGCATTCCCCCTTTGGATGTTTTTAGAATTTCTCAGTTCAGATATGCGGAAAAAGAGAAAGTGTGGACAATTTTGCAGGATAAAGAAAAGCTTGAAAGCAATGGAATAAAAGATCTCAAATCGATCGACAAATTCGTAGATTTATTTAACGGTAAAAAAGGATTTTTAGAAAAAGCAGCCAACACACGCCTTGATGAAGTTTTTGTTGATGTTTTAAATCGTTCCGGATTGCTATCAAAAATATTAGAAAAACCTCACGCTCAAGAAGTATTGCAGCGTATCGCTCGTCTTTATGATGAAGTTAAGGAGCATGTGGGACGAAACGGTTCATATAGTCTAAAAGACTTTATCGAGTATCTTGATCTTCTGGAAGAGCACAATGTTAGTCTTAAAAAAAATGCACATGTTGTTCCCGTGGGAGTTGTAAGACTTATGACAGTTCACAAATCCAAAGGGCTTGAGTTTGATTACGTTTTTTTAATGAATGCATACAATTCACATTGGGGTAATAAAGTTAACCGGGGAGCAAAATTCAATCTCCCTTGGGATTATTTAGGAAAGAAAATGACTGAGGTAGTAACTGATGAGAATAGCGATGAAAGAAGACTGTTTTATGTTGCTCTCACTCGGGCAAGAAAAAATATTTTTATATCTTTTTCTAATACATCAGAGGATGGCCGTGAGCAAATTGCTTCACAGTTCCTGACAGAAATCTCTGAAGAATTCATTGAAAATGTGGATATTTCAAAGTTTGAAAAAGAATTCAATTCTCACTTGGAAGATATATTTAGAATCGGGAAAGCCGGTCCTGTAAGTTCTTTCTCCAAAGAATTTGTAAAAGAAGTTTTTTTAAGACAGGGTTTATCGGTTAGCGCTTTAAATAACTATTTGGAATGTCCCTGGAAATTCTTTTTTAATAATTTATTGAGGGTTCCCGAAAAGATAGGCGATGCGGGGCTTTTTGGAAATGCGATCCACGACAGCATAAATCAATATATTATTGCTTTAAAGAAAGGAAAGGCTTCTAAGGAATTTTTATTAGACAAATTTAAAGAGTCCAAGTATTTATTATCAATTACTCCATCGGAGCTTGATAGGTTTATTGACCGTGGAGTAAAAGCTCTAGATGGATTTTATGACAAGAAATTAATAAATATGAACAATAATGTTGAGACCGAGTTGGATATTAAAGGTATAAGAATAAATGATGATCTTTTTTTGAATGGAAAAATAGATATGATTGAAATACTTGATAAAAATTTCAACGCTAACATATATGATTTTAAAACAGGAGGAATAAAATCCAGAAATCAAATCGAAGGAAAAACGCTAAATTCCGATGGTAATTATAAGAGACAACTGGTTTTTTACAAACTTTTGTTAGATAGGTATAGAAATGGCTATTTCAAAATGAGGAGTGGAGTCATAGAATTTGTAGAGCCGAACGATAGCGATGTTTATAAAAGCGAGGCCTTTGATATCACAGAACAGGAAGCGAAAGACCTTTTAAAAGAAGTCGAAAGTGTTGCTCAAGATATAATAAATTTGTCTTTCTGGAATAGCAAATGTGATAATCGGGATTGTAAGTACTGTAAACTATCATCGTATCTAAATTATCATGGATAAACCATTTTTTCTCCCATTTGTAAAGAAAGAACAACTAACATCAGATGCCTTTACTTTTTTCTTCAAACGGAATGGTAATGAACGGGATTTTATCCCCGGTCAGACTTATGAGATGAAATTGCCACACAAGAATATGGATGAAAGGGGAGACTCAAGGATTTTTACAATTTCATCATCTCCTACGGACAAAGATTTTATTACAATTACAACTCGCATTATTCAAAGTACTTTTAAATTTGAATTAAACAATTTGAAGCCTGAGCAAAATGTGCAATTCGATGGACCATGGGATGATCTAAATTTCAATCCAAATAACACAAACCCTCACGTATTTTTAGCAGGGGGAATTGGCATAACACCATTTCATTCGATTCTTCAATATGTAATTGATAAAAATATTGAAACCC
>CAZPUU010000025.1:0-11217 GCA_964589835.1 uncultured Gammaproteobacteria bacterium | reverse complement strand
TACTTTTTGGGTAGTCCAGTTTTACTATTGACGCAAGCACTTTCGGAAGCGTTTTCTCAACATTCCAGGTTATAATTATAATTGATACGCTCGGCAACTGCTTATTGCTTAGCTTTTCATTAATGGCTTGTTTACTTTTCATTTCGCAATTGATCCTTATGCCAGGAGATAGTTTTCTGTAGGCCAATCCCTAAAGGTGTAATGGCTTGCCACTGCAAGAGTTTTTTCGCTTTTGTAACCGCAACATACTGACTTTTTATCTCTGCCTCACGCATGGCATCAATTCTTCTGACCTTAAGCCCTGAACCAGACAATCTGATAATCGAGGCAACCAATTCTTTTACACTCATTAAATTTCCTGTTCCAAAATTGAATATTCTATTATTTCCAACCTTCTTGATGTCAACATTTATCAATGCTTCGAATGCATCGATCGCATCATCAATGTAAAGAAAATCCCGCACCGCATTTCCTCCCCACATTTCAGGACTTATATTCCTAAGCACTGAACGGATGGTTTTTGGAATCAAGCGCGTGTAATTTGTATCCTCAGGTCCATATATATTCACAAATCTTGGTATCAAAACAGGTAGGTCGAAATTTTCTGCATACGATTGGGCAATCAGATCAACACACGCCTTTGAAGTTTCATATGGTCTTGATGGACGAGGCATATATCCTTCGTAGTATGGAACGCGGTTTCTTCCGTATACGTGTGATGTCGATGCAATAATCACTTTATCAAGATTATTCTTCCGAGCACTTTCGAGTACATTTAATGTACCTAACGTATTGATTTTAAAAGTTGCGTATGGATCGCTTTGCCCTTTCTCAACTATAGATTCCCCAGCAAGATGTATACAGATATCAATTCTTCGTTTCTTAATAAACGTGTTCAGCTGTTCAAACTCAAGCACATCAAGTTGAATTATATTCTTGTCTTCACTGAATGATCGGGAAACTCCGAATACGGAATACCCCTTCGAACGAAGCCTTCTCGCAAGATTGCTACCTATAAATCCACTAATACCGGTTATTAATACTTTTTTTTTCAATTTTTTACCACCAATCCTTTTAGTGTTGTGTAGCCGTAAATAACAAGCAGAACAAATGACAAAACCGGATGGAAAAACCATGCGATATCCCTCACTCTGAGATACCCTCTTATTGCGTCAATTGATGGTTTGATAATTGTACCTGCGTAAATAATAAAAAGCACCAATCTTCCAAAGTCTTTTTTTTCATATACACTATATCGCCTGTTCGTCATCTTTTTTCCATAGAACTGCTCCATGAACAATTTTCGTCTGTAAAGAAATTTAGATATCTTGTTGTATCCCGTGAGATGAATTATATCGTTCTTTACAAATGCGTACCTGTTATATCCTTTCCTAATCAAATCAACATTTACGTCGATATGAAAAAAATCCTTTGGGTTTACCTGCGCGTTTTCCTGAAGAGTCTTTCTGCGGATTAAAAACCCATTTGCTCCAAGAGTCGGAATGCGTCTGGAATCAAATACCACACGATAGAATCTTCCTTTATTTACCGACTTGCCCATAAGATCATAGTTATCGCTTATGTAAGAAAGCCTGTCGGCTTTACCTAAATAGTAAGCCAAAGGGTCACCTGCTCCAAAAAGTGCAAAATATCTATCAAGAAGCGAATAGGACCTGTCGTAACGATACCTAAGTGTTTCGGAAGCAACAAGAGTTTTATCTTCCAGCAATGGATTCACCATCTCTTTCATCCACTGATCTGAAGGAAGCACATTATCGTGATCGATCATGAGAACCAACTCGCCTTCCGCATGAGAAAGTCCAACACCCTTGTTGTATTCGGCATTTTGCAGTTTTGCAGGAACCCTAAACACAGAACACCCAAACCTCTTGGCAATCTTTGGAGTGTCGTCTTTAGAACCACCATCAGCTATTATAATTTCGATTTTTTTCTGAGGATAATCTTGCTTTCTGACGCTACTCAAACATAAGTCTAATGTGTTGTGAGAATTGTATGTAGCAATTACAACACTGATTGTTGGGTATCTTTTTAGCTTTATCTTTTGCATATTACTTATTTATATTATCAAGTAACGCGTAGGCTTTTTTAACGGAAACATCCCAGCTGAATTGATTTGCCCATTTCTTTGAATTCTTGGACAAAAGTCTCAAGCGCTTCTTTTCATGAAGCAGATCCTCGACTGCATTCGCCAGACTGATAGCATCAGGTTCTACAAGTAATCCGGTTATACCATCAACAATAGAATCCCTCAGGCCCTGAACATTGTACCCCACAGCAGGAGTACCTACCGAATTAGCTTCTATGACATTCATACCCCACCCCTCCCGCGCAGAGGGATGCACAAGAATCCACGCTTTTCTTAGTAGTTCCCCTTTTCTCTCATCGTCTACATATCCGTAAAGTACACAATTCTTTCTGACTTTAAATTTATCCAATAATTTTTTCACCTTTTTTTCATATTTTTTGTTTTCAAATTTACCAATAATCCATAATTTAAGGTTTTTGTTTTCGCGGATTAACAACTCGAGCATAAGCAAAGCATCTTCTATGCCTTTATCCTTTGACACGCGTCCTAAAAAAATTACGGTTGGAAGTTTTTCTTTTGCTAGATTCTTCCTAATTTTTAGAGGGTCAACTCCATTATGAATAACATGAATATTTTTTTTTGCTATACCAATTTTTTTTAGATCATTTAAAGTTGAATTAGAAACAGTAATAAAAGGAAATTTTCTGTAAAGCCTAATGAAAAAGGGCTCAAGTATATATCCCAAAAATGCAAATGGGAAAAATATATTCTCATACCACACGTTACCGGCAACCTCATGAATAAGAGCTATAATTTTTTTATTTCTTACATATAATGGCGTAAAAAAGGGAACAAAATGAAAACAATCAATCACTATATCAACGGAGGAATTGAGTTCCTTCAAGTAATAAAGAAAAAAGCGGAACAAAACAGTGTAATGACTCCCCTCCCTCACGATATTTATACCTTCAAATTCTTCGTATTTTTTAGCTCCATTAAAATGTGATGCGTACCAAATTACAGTATCTCCTTTGCTTATCCAATATTTTGCGTGATGAAGCAAAGTGATTTCTGCCCCACCAGCCAGTGGATGCTTGGGATCTCGCCAGTTAAGAATTAAAATGTTCATTTGTTGTGTATCCAGTTTTTTTTATTACTTTTTCTATAATATTTTTTTATTCTGATTCTATAATAGATTGCAAGAGTATCCCACATCATAAGCGCAATAATTTTCCACATTGTTATGGAAGTAATTGAACTAGCACCTCTAAATTTTAATTTTATAGGTGCTTCATAAATTCTCCTGTATCCTAATGCATATGAAAGAGCAAAAACCTCGACGTCAAATGCAAAATTTTTGACCAATAATCTTGGAAAAACGTCACGTACAACTTTTGCTTTGTAAAATTTGATACCAGTTTGCGTATCTCTAAGTTTAAAACCAAATAACAATCTTGTAAAAGTTCTATAACCCCAAGAAAGTGTTTTTCGGTAGAAAGGGTAATTCACTTTGGATACAGGATGCATTTTACTTCCTACAATTATATCTGCGTCGTACCACAACATGTGTTGGAGAAGCATCGAGATCCCATTCATATCAATATCCATGCCTGCATCAAGAAAACCAATAATATTACCTGATGCATTAAGTGCACCATGTCTTACAGCAAAACCCTTCCCTTGGTTTTTTTCGTATTCTAGAATTTTCAATTTTTTGGACGCATGCTTTTTTATTTTTTCGTACGTTTTGTCCAATCTTCCATCAATAACCACGATGATCTCAAAAGGGAATTTCAAATCCTCCATTACTCTAAGAGTTTTTTTTACATTTGCTACAATTGTCTTTTCTTGTTTGTAAGCTGGAATTATAAGGGAGATTTTTTTCAAATTAGAACTTCTCATAGTTAAAAGTTGATATATTCTATCCTAAGAACAATTTTTTTTCTATGTTGTCTTTCATATCATTCTGATATAGTATGTCAATATTATGAATATAGCAAAGATGGAAGACATTAGATGGGTACATCGAATTCTACTTCCTGATGGCAGAACAACTCCCGGAAAATGGCCCATGAATTTGAAAGAGTATGGTCTGGATAAAATTAATTTTAAAAACAAAAGGGTGCTTGATGTCGGCTGCCTGGACGGCGCCTATACTTTTTTTGCAGAAAAAAAAGGCGCAAAAAAAGTTGTATCCATAGACATTAACGAAGAACAATTTGGAGAGCAGAAATATACAGATGAGAACTGGAGCCAAGGTTATCTTTTTTGCCATAAAAAGTTAAAAAGCAAGGCAAAATATGTATTTCCCTATTCTCTTTATGATCTCACTAAAGAAAATTTCGGTGAATTTGATATCATCCTTTATCTGGGAGTAAATTATCATCTCGCGCACCCAATACTTGCCTTGGAGATACTAAATTCTGTCTTAGAAAAAAATGGCACGCTTGTTTTTGAATCAGAAGTGAGCGAGTCCTTTACTAGATTTTATCACCGCAATAAAACTAGGCATCTGCATGAGAATTCTGTTGATATTAATTTTGACTTTAGCTATTACGCCAAGGCTCTCAGACAAACATTTTTAAAACCGGACTCTTTTTTACACCTGATTTTATCGAAGTTGAGACATATTCTTTGGATATTTTTATCATTTATCCTATACGACAAGAAAGAGGTATATAAAAGTGATCATTCAAATTTTTGGATTATGGACAATTTAACAATTGAAAGAATCCTGGACTACACTGGATTCCAAATAGTTAGAAAAATTCAAATTCCAATGGCAAGCAGAACTACATATATTGTAAAAAAAACAAGGAATATAGATTCAACGTACGGATATGTAAGCCAGTACACGAATTACAAAAAAAGAGTTACAAATATTAAAAACTTCAAAGGTTAAGTTTTGTATTTAACCATCACAAGCAGTATAACCAGTATCGTTCCAACCACTATGCTCGAAATGGTTATGACATCAGAAAAACTCCCATGTATCAAATAAATAAGCAGTGCTTGGACGATTGCACCAGCAAGAAAAAGTTTGTAAATGCTTGTTTTCTTAAGTGAAAGAAAATAATATGCAAGCACAGAAAGTAACGAATATAAAGTTGCAAAAACACTGAACATACCAATATATTGGGCAATTGGAAGATATTCTTCCTTTTTTAGGAAGAAAAGGACAGCAAAATCTGAAAACAAGAAATAGAATATTGAGATTCCTACCGACACCGATCCTACCAACAATAGAGATGTGTATAAAATGTGCTTGTAGGTCAGTTTTTTTGCATACCTGTTAATTATCGTTGGAAACATAACAGTACTTATCGGAGCCGTAACAAAAAAAACAACCCTTCCAATTAGCGACATGCCAGCGTATAACCCTGCCTGCTCTTGGTTAAAAAGATGCTTTGCAAGAAGAATATCTGTTGACATGAAGGCATTAAGACAAAAAATTACTATTGATGAAGGAACACCGTACTCTAACAGCTCTTTATAGGAAATTGGCGGAAGCTTTTCGGATGAAAAGAAAGTTACTTTCCTTAACAATATAAAACCGACAATCAAGGGTACAATAAATGCCAACAACACGCCAAAAAAAGCGCCCCCAAGACCAAAGCCGATTAACACCAAGGGAACTCCTGCCACTACCTTAACAACAGCTGAAACAGTATTAATAACCGATAATGAACGGAACGCAAGCTTTGCCTGCAAAAATGAATTGTTCAGAGTTATAAGGTAACCAATACAAACAGCAAATGCAGATGCCAACATAAGCCCGCTTTCAGAAATATTGAAAAAATCAGAAAGAGGAGCTGAGAGCACAATGAAAACAACTACCAGACCAATTCCAACCACAATCAGGAATTTAAAAAACTTCATGTAAAATGCGTGCAAAGCTGCGAGATTCCCATCTACAAAATATTTACCCGCCACTGTCACAACAGTTGGAGTTAACGCTCCCGCAGGAATAGAGAGCAACGTTACAAGTGACACAAGACTGATCAGGGATCCATAATCCTCAATTCTAAGATTCCTACTCATAAGAAGATTGAATAAGAAATTAAATAAGTTTGCCAGTAAGCCCCCCGAGATAAGTATGAAGGAGTTGGATATGAGGGGATTTGAGGTAAGACTCTTAACTGTTTTTCTCATGCTAGATTTTTTTATAAACTCTAACCGTATCCTCGATCATTTTCCTGATTGTAAATTTTGCCGCTTGCTCAATTCCTCTTTTTGACAGAATATCAGCATATTCTTTATTTTTTGCAACAGCTTCAATTCCTCGAGCAATAGCATCAACAGAGTCAACCTCAACGTATTCAACCGCACCACCACCAACTTCTGCCAAGCTTCCACAGCGCGTCGTTATAACCGGACATCCTGATTGCATAGCCTCCAAAACAGGAAGCCCAAATCCTTCATCCAAAGACGGCATTACTAATGCTCTCGAAAGATTGTAAAGAATTGCAAGATCTTCATTAGAGATAAAACCCAGTTTTATAAAAAGCGGATTGTTTTTTGTTTTTTCATTCACAATTATTCTGTCCCGATTCCATGCATTATCATGATCAAAGTCTTCTTCGGTTATTGCTTTTCCAACCATAACAAGGGGGATATTAGCAATGTTGACCGACTCAGTAAGTCTCGGTAGATTTTTATTCCATGTAACGTCCCCCACATAAAGAAGGAAGTTATCGGGAATACCGTATCTTTTCAAAAAAGCTTTTTTATCATAATCAGAAATCTTTTTCTTTTCAAAAATCTGATCTGCAGATAAATGTACCGGATAAATTTTTGCAAAATCTATTCCGGCAACTATATTCACATCTTCTTTTGAAGCGATTGAGTCTGTAATTATTCCGTCTACCCTCTGTAACAATTTTTTATTAATACTCCATTTCAGCATTCCCTTCACACCGACAGGAAACTCTTTTTTGTGAACCAAGGGAATGAGATCATGCACAGTAACAATAGTTCGGGTAGTATTTCTGAATGGCAAAGTAATAAAAAAAGGGTCAAAGTAGGGATAATGGATAACATCTGCCCCTACACTCTGCGGATTTGACGTAAATGAATACGAATTTTCCTTATCAAATTTCTCGATATTGTCCCTGAGTAAAGATATATATTTTCCTACACCTCGAACTTTATGTTGACTTTTGCTTTTACTATCAATCGGAGTAATATCTAGTGCGACATGCATGATTAATATCTATTGGAATTCAAAATAGTACTCTTGTTATTTATTGTGCCACTTCCAAGCGGTTTCTATGATTGTTTTAAGGTCTGAGTACTGAGTCTCAAATCCTAATTCTTCTTTAATCTTTTTGACATCTGCAACAAGTTCGTCAGCATCCCCAGACCTCCGCTCACGCTCAGCTACATTCAAGCTCCTTCCCGTAACTTCTTCGATCATTTTTACAATTTCCCTGTTTGAGTATCCCTTTCCCGTACCTACATTGTACGTGTATCCACCCGGTTGATTATTTATCTTCTCAAGAGCCAATACATGGGCATTTGCTAAATCTAAAACATGAATATAATCTCTCACGCACGTGCCGTCGGGCGTATTGTAGTCGGTACCATATATCAAAAACTCCCGCCCGTCTTTTAAGGCTTGAAGTGCAACGGGTATGATGTGAGTTTCGGGATCATGCAGCTCACCATGTTCACCGTCAAGACTCGCTCCGCATGCATTGAAATACCTCAAGACAGCAAAATTTAATCCAAAAATTTTGTTATACCAATAGAGCATTCGCTCGACCATCAACTTGCTCTCCCCATATGGATTTGTCGGATCTTTATGATCATCCTCAGAAATCGGCAACTTTTCAGGATTTCCGTATACACCGGCAGTTGAGGAAAAAATAATATGTTTTTTATTGAGTTTGTTGAGATTCTCAAGAAGCTTTAATGTTTCGAATGTGTTTTGATCAAAATATAGTGCAGGATTTTCCATAGACTCCTTCATGGAAATATACCCTGCAAAGTGGATTACTGCATCAAATGGATTTTCGTAGGATATTTTTTGCAGTAGATCCCAATCCCCCACTTTACCTTTATAAAAGGGTACTTCCTGAGCAAGAGACTCTCCGCTCGACCGATCAAGACTATCCAGAACAACTACCCCGTATCCCTTCTGCAAGAGTGTAGACACCGTAAAACTTCCTATGTATCCTGCACCTCCCGTTACTAAAACCTTCATATCTCTATTCTATCAATTTATGGTTGCTCTTTGAACCACCATCTCGTGGTGGTATCAAAAATTAGCTTCAAAGAATGCTTCTGCCAATGCATTGCACTAATTGAAGCGGTACTATGCTTTGAGATATCAATCAGGTCCGTTCCTTCTATTTTTGCGAAATTAGCATTTTCGAATTTGAAATTCGGTGACTGTCGAACACCTGGAGGATAGCATTGATCATTATCATAAGAAATTGGCCTTCCGTCTGAAGAAAGCATGTTGTGACTGTCCAAAAGAAAAAGCAATGAATGAGACTGTGAAGAGTAATATGTGTTCCCTGGCCCGGGACAAATATAAAGCGTGAATTTCTCATCTGGATATGCCTCGAATAATTTCCCTTCGGTTTGATAGACTAAGCTAGTAAATTTATCTTTCTCCATAAGTTTTCCAATTCTTGGGATGTTCAAACAACCAAGAACAATTGCAAGAAGAACAATATAGATCATTCCGAGTTTTTTTTGTCGAATTGTCCGGTAAAAAAAGTAGAAAGTATACCCCTCAAAAATAATTACAAAAGGGCGTATATAATTTAAATATCCAAAAAATCTCTCACCCCAGTAGTATCGCAAAAGTATAAAGTTGAAAGCAAAAGCCACGACCAAAAGCACCATTTCCCTTGATACTTTTCTTTTATAAAGATTAAAAGTGAATATCCCTCCGAAAAGAAGCATAAGCATTGCTCCTAGCAATCCCGGGATTCCCGTTACTTCCTCTATATACGATGGCCAAAAATCACGAAGATAGAATAACCATCTATTGGGTACATAAATTAACTTTTTACCCTCGGTGTAATAATAAAAAATATTTTTCGTATTGAACCAGTGATTATTGAGGTCGAAAAAAAGCATTGGGAGAAATGTTGCGAATATTCCTAAAAATACGCAAACAATACTTAGATACCTTTTTGGCCTAGCAATCAGCAACAGCACGGGAAGAATCATAAGCCCCATCATTTGGTAATGGATATTGATCGCTATCCCTAAAGCCACTCCAAAAACAATGCTCCACCAGTACGAATGTTCCTTTTTTACCAATTTCAGAAATAAATATATTGAAAGAAATGCAAAAAGGTTTGAAAGATTTGGATTTGTCAGATGAGTTCCGGAGAGGATCAGAGATGAAGATATCGTTCCGAGAAAGGCGAGTATTAGACCTAATTTTTTATCGAAAAACTCTCCTATCTTATATAGCAATACTATGCATGCAGCCGAAGCAAGACTTAGATAGATCCATGGCGCATAAGGCACCTGAAGAACAGCCTTTGCCAAAATTAGCTGGTAGTAGTACCACGGTCCGAAAGTAAAGGGCCCGGCAGATGAAAAAGGACCCGTTAAGGGTAGCTGGAATTCTCTCACGCCTGTTGTTGCAACTGCCGCATCTCTTACGGGTTCGTCGCTTAGACCGTACCTAAATGGAAAATTATAAAACCGCAACACCAAGGCAACTACGATAAATATTACAAGAGTAAACAATATCTTCTTTTTCCTTACCTGCGATGCAAGACTTTTTAAATTCATACTTTTTTATTTATATATAAATAGTACGAGACTGGAAATCTGAGAGCTGAAAAAAGCGCAAATACAAATCCCTGCCATCCATCCATAAATCCCTTGTGCCTTCCGTATGACGTGACCATCCAATGCCCAGGCTTTGCAATCAAGTACCCAAGTGCGTAAATGATTTTTGTGGCAAAACTTCTCCCCTTCAACTCTTCTTTTAATTGAGCCGCCAGTAAGTGGTTATAACGCATCCATTTCATGCGATAGGCGGAAAAATTTTTGTAAGGATAATGCAGTAATGCCCCGTGCAAATATCCTACTTTTCCCTCGATTACCGCTTGCTCATGTACATCCTTTTGAGGAAGTTTTCCTTTTCCATTCTTGTACAGCCGCACCGTATAGTCCGGATACTGTCCCCCCTTCATAAGAAATCTCCCAAGGAAATAGTTTTTTCTTGGCATCCAAAAACCATTTTCAAAAGGCTTACCCGAAATTTTCTCAATAATCTCTCGCCCCAGCTCTTCAGCTACAACTTCGTCAGCATCAAGCTGCAAAATCCAGTCACCCGTCGCTCTATCGATAGCCTTCTGCTTATTTATATGAAAAATCGGCGGATTTGTCGTCACATGAACTTTAGCGCCGTATTTTCTTGCTATCTCAACTGTTTTGTCTTTTGAAGTTCCGTCAACCACGACAATCTCAGAAGCAATATCTTTAACTGACTCAAGGCATCTACCTAAATTCTTTTCCTCATTAAATGTTGCAAGAACAACCGATAATTTATTCATATTGTAATTATTTCTCCGAAATTCTTATTCCAATTGACCCGTCAAGATATTTTCCTCTAAAAATGACTTTATTACTATCGGGAATTTCTGAAGGATTTCCTATATATATGGTTTTTGCACCTTTCTCGCTCTCCCAATGTATTGGCCTGAATTCGTATTTCCCGAATTTGTGGGTCTGCTCATATCCACCCGAGATTGTCCCACCATATGAATTGTATAGCTTTGGATCGAAGCGACTGTGGTACAGAAACAACATATATGATTGGTATAGATTGTCCTTGTTGGAAAAAATAACTTTATCATATTTGCTTTGGTTGCTGACTACAAAAGGCATTGATTGTGCCAGGGCATACTGAAATGCTTTTGATTCCTGTTTTGGAAATTTTACAAAGTAATTATTGCAAAAAGTAAGACCACTAACAATAATAATTAAAACAAGAACGGTAAGTCCAATCTTTTTATATCTAGAGGCAATTTGCAAGAGCAAGATGCACCCGAAAGCCGTAAGAAGTTGCCATACGGGAACGCTGTTGTAAGACCTCATGGCATGAGGTGTTTGGGTAGCAATCGAGGCTGGAAGCGCACCCAGAAAAAACCAAAGCAAGATAAGGATCTTGACTCTAGTGTTGATATTTTTGG
>CAZPUU010000024.1:0-11911 GCA_964589835.1 uncultured Gammaproteobacteria bacterium | reverse complement strand
CGATCGGCGTTAAAATAGTCACGGCTTCCAACCATGGCCAGTATCTCGCCGGTTCCGGGTTTTGCGACGACCGTTGCCGCATTGTACCAATTATTACCCCTTAAGGTTCCCTCTTCGGTTGCGATTGCGTCTTCGGCTATTTTTTGAACATCAAGATCGAGAGAAGTTATTACATTAAGTCCGCCCTGCTCTACCGTTTTTTCACCAAATTCTTGCACTAAAAGATCTTTGACATAAAATACAAAATGAGGAGAATTGATATTGTCCCGGATTTGACTGAATTTCAATTCTTCCGAGGCAGCCTCTTTCTGTTCCTGCTCTGTGATGTAACCCGACTCTCTCATGGATTGGAGTACTTGCAGTTGGCGCTTTTTTCCTTCCTCGGGATGCGATCCAAACGGTGAATACACACTAGGCGCTTGAGGAAGTCCTGCAAGAAAAGCGCTTTCAGCAAGCGTTAACTTTGACACCTCTTTCCCGAAATATATTTGGCTTGCAGCAGATACTCCCCAAGCAGTTCCACCATATGAAACTTGGTTGAGATACATCTCAAGAATTCTGTCTTTGGAGTAGATAAATTCTACTACGAACGAGAGAATGACCTCCTTCACTTTTCTTGTAATGGTCCGATCAAGAGTCAGGAGAGAATTTCTCACCAACTGTTGAGTAATTGTTGAGCCTCCTTGTACAGATTTTCCAGTCACGTTCACATAAACTGCCCTGGCAATACCTCTTACATCAACCGCCCCGTGCTTGTAAAAATTTCTGTCCTCTATAGATACGGTTGCCTGCTGCAGGTATTTCGGAATTTTATTAAGAGAAACAAATGTTTGGTTTTTACTCGCATAAATTGTGTATAGTAGTGTTCCGTCTTTTGCAAAAATCTTACTTGATTGAGGAAAATTATTACGGCCGATTACTGTTGCCTTGGGAACGTCTTTTATAACCAAAAGTATTGCAGCTCCGACAGCAATTGTCGGGATTGCCAAAAGTACATAAAGGATTAGTAGCCATTTATTTTTGAACAAAATTTTCGGGCTTTTTAGTATTTTAAACACCAATTTAAAAGGGCTTAAGAGTTTTTTCTTCCCTTTCTTTGTTGCCTTTGAGTACTGCTTTTTTGTGAACATATTTATCTGTGAGTATGCAAATTGTTGCTATAGTTTATACCATCTTTATAGGTATAAGCAAAAAAAGCCGCTTATTGTTGAAGCGTAACATTGGTCATGATATCTTTGCGTATTGTAGTCGTTTTTTCCAGGAAGTTCTTGCCAAACGTATCTGCCGCGGTTGCTACAGGAGTATACCCTTCCGGATAATCTATGGTTGTGGTTAATTTATAGGGGTTGGTTCCGGGTTGTTTGATTGACAGAAGTGAATAATCAATAATGGTTGATAGATTTTTCCCTGCCCCATTCTCATAGTCCACTCTCACAACTGTTTTCTTCTCTTTTTTGGCAACAGCGATAAAAGCTATATGAGTAAATCCGTCCCTTGAATTTTGTTCTACTTCAAGTCCTTCAGGCTTAATAAAGTCTTTTGCTTCGTAGACCTGTGGATCTACAATAGCAGAGGTTAATTGTTGCTTGATTCCGTCTATCGTTATTTGTTTGACCGTGCTTTGTTGGGGAACTACAAATTGAAGGTAGACGGTATAGTCGTCTGTAGGACTGTTGTTTGTCAGATTAAGTGTTGCCAGAGAGCTGAGCTTACCCTGCCCTATCATGGCTTCATATTGTATTTCGCGAGAAACCGCCGCATTCACTTTGTTGACGCCGATATTTGCTTCATTGATATAAAGAAAATCTTGAATCGTTTTGGCATTTCGGGGTCTTGGGTCAACTTGCTCCCCCGCATACCCATTTGCAGAAAATATTTTTTGCACAGATTCATCTCTAAGAGAGATAAGAATGTTTTTTTCCTCGAGCATCTCCGGTAAAAGTTTTAGTAATTCTATGTTAAATTTTTGATTTTTTGCACTCTTTTCCATAAGTTGAGTAAATAGGCTGTTTAATACATCTTTTTTTTGCGTAGATCCCGGGAAAAAGTTCTCCTTGATTGTATTTTGCAAAAATTGAGATACAGAATCTTTTGTGACCGTTACGTTGTAACTTGGAAGCGGAATGGGACCGGTTACCTCCATGATTTTTCGCAGCACCTCAAGATTGATTGCGATAACTCCGTCCGGCTCTCTTCCCGTTTCAAGATTGTATAATTTGGCAGAGGTACTCGCCCCTTCCTGAAAATTGAGATAAAAATTGCTATCCCGCAGATAAAGATGTGGTTGAAGATAGCGTCTGACGATAAAAGGAGGCTCAATGTGATTTCTTAATTGACCGTCCAGTTCGTATACATCTTGGATCGCAATTTTTGTCACTTTTCCATTCTTGACAGTAAGATTACCAATAGATCCGATAAAACCACCGGTAGGCCGAAGCTCCTCATTGTTCTGAAAAAGGAGTAGGTACTCTTTTTCTTCGTCGTAACCAAGCAGTTGCGGAAGGACGTCGGAAAAACTTAAAAGCTTCGCATAAGAAGAGCTTAATTGTTTTTTTAATGATTCATTCCCGGTTTCAAGCGCTATGCGCTGCCCTTCTTGGTACAGATAGGAAAGATTGGCAAGAGACGTGGTAATTGTTTTTTCAGAAATTGAGGATTGTTTTGAAAGTGTCGAAATTGTTGATCCGGCAATTTGCACAAGCTCCAATCCCCTCTCGACCAATTGATAAGATTCATGTATTTGCCCTTTTTTATCAATTGGAGAAAGAAGTGGAAATGTAAGCTCAAGGGTAGGGTTAATCACCGAAAAAAATGTTTTTGCAAGCATGGCCTCCTTTTGTGCGACTCCGAAATTGTTTGATTGTAAATTATCAATCGAATTTTTGAAAAGAAGCAAACCGGCACCAAGAAAAAGCAGAGTGAGAAAAATAAAAAGAACAGTTCCTAAAAGAAAGCTTAGAAGAGAAAACTTAAGAGGAGATCCAATTTTCTTTACGTTCTTTGAAATTTTTTGTGAGCGTCCCTTTTCTTCCAATTCTTCCGGATCAACTTTTTCGTCAAAAAGGCGCCTTGCCCCCTTTTCAAAGCCCTCAAAAAAAGCGTCGATATACACGCCCTCTTTTCTAAGACTCGAAACTACCGATTCTTCGAAAGCTTCTCTGGTAGGTAGTGTTATCGCAGAGGGCGAATCAAAAAAATGGATCTTGATCTCTGGCTCAACTCTTGCGATGAAATGTGCCGCCTCAAGAGCAGTTTGGGGATTTTTGTAAAAAAGAAAGTATACGTTTTCATTTTTGAAATTGCCAAAAAGCAATCTGTTAATGCCAAGCAGAAAGTCGTGAAGCGTTATCCCATATACCGGTAAAATCTGCTCTCCGTTCACATTGATAACTCCTTTTAAAATCGCGTTGTCAATAATTTTCGAAAGATCACCCCCAAGTTCTGTTTTTTTTCGGGTGAGAACCTCGTCAAATAAGGCAATTTTTACGGTATGGATTCCGGCAAAATCAGATAAGGTTGGGGCATTCGTGGACAGCTTTGAAACTTTTGATAGAGCTATAGTTTTGGTTTTGTCTTTCTCAACCTTTTCCATGAAGGCTTTGGCCGGTTGCAGGTTTTTTTCAGTAAGAAAAATGACGCTATAGTGAATTGATTCTTCAAGTTTTGGCAGAAGTTGCGCGTTTTCGTATGGGATAAAATATATGTCGGGATATCCATCGAGAAACTTCGGTCGCCTCAAACTAACAATAATAATTCGAAATTTATTGCAATTCTCTTCGATCAAGCTTTTTTGAAGATGACTATTTCCTCCAAAGATGCAAAAAATCGGTACGTTTTTTTCCTTTTCTTCGATGTTGAGCAGAGTAGACATACTACACCATTGTAGAGGATATAATCAGTGTTTGTCGAGTCTTTTGAGCCTGATGCGGGGAAAGGCCGACCTGCAATTTGAGGGCAAATTTTTTAAATTTTGAAGTCAAGGGCTGCATTAACTAAGCTATCTGCTTTTTTGTTCTGCTCGCGTGGAATCTGAGAATATATAATTTGAGCCTGTAATTGTGCTTCGAGTCCCTTTGCGGTTATGTAAAGTTCTTTCATTGACGGGTGTTTTATCTTAAATTTTCCCGCCATTTGGGAAGCAATAAGAAGCGAATCAAGCTTGTAGTGCACGCGCTCTGCATTAGGATAGTGTTCCAGAATCCATCGCAAGGAGTTTACGACTGCCATGTATTCAGCGTAATTGTTGGTAGTAACTCCAAGTCTTTTGCCTTCTTCATAGATAATTTCACCGTCCTCTCCATAAATGACAAATCCATAGGCTGCTTCCCCGGGGTTCCCTCGTGATCCGCCATCACCATAAATTGTAAATTTTGAAGCTTGTTTCATGTTACCTTTGTAGTATTTTTCGACGGTTAGAACCGTAAAGTCTATCAAATCAATCTAAATTGATTATAGCATTACTTTCGGATTGAGGATTGGCCCTTTTTGTGAATGGTCTTAAAAAAGTAGAGGAGCATGATAGCAAAAACGCTTGCTTCACAAATTCCGGTTATTGCAGCGGCTGCAAAATATGAATACTGAGGAATAAAAAGTAAGTTAAGCGCAATGTTCAGAATGAGCGCTCCTCCATACAATGGAACTAGAAATTTTATTTTACCGCTTATGATAAAGTGCCACTGCAAAAGGCTGGTCAAAAAGAAAAAAGGAAGTGAAAGGCTTAAGATTTGAAGAGGTATAACCGATGATATAAATTCGCCCTTGAACAGTTGAATAAGTGGGGAAAAGAGAATTGCTATGGGCATAACGATAAGAGCAATTACTCCATACAAAAAAAGATATTTACGAAAAGAGACAAAATATTTTTTCCTGTCCTCCATGTCTTTCAGAAGAATAGGGTACGTGCTGTTAGCAAGATAGGTGGGTATAGCGATTGCTACATCGAAAAATCTATATGCTATGCCGTAAATTCCTACATCAACATTTTGTCTATAAAAAGAAAGTATCAATACGTCAGTTCTTGCGTACATGAAATTGAAAAAGAGAACTACTCCGAGCGGCCATGCAGATGTTAAAAGATTTTTGACAAAGAAGCCAAACCTAAAAAGAGAAAGCGAAAGACCAAATTTTTTTTTGATAAACATGAAAACAAGCGCCCCATATGTTGTTCCCGAAAATATGTACGCGGCGAAGAGAAGATAAAAATTATTGTTTTGTACTGCGTAATAAATAATGCCGATTAGAATGACGACCGAACAAAAACTTGGAATAAGGGTAAGACGGTATGCTAGCTTGTCTTGCAGATAAACTTGAAGAGAATTGTAGAAAGAAAATACCACCAATGTAAGCGAGTAGACCACAATTGCATATTTTTCTATTTGAGAAAAACCGGTTCCTAAAATTTGATTTTCCGGAAGATTTGAGGAAATAAGAAGGGCCAGGGGAATAAGGAGTGAGGAAATGATGAGTCTGAGAAGTACAAGATTTCCCATCTGCTTTTCAATGTTTTTAAAGTAAAGTTTGAGAAAGACAGAGTTTAATCCAAAGTCAACCAGTAGGTAAAACGATCCGATAAATGCAGTTACCTTGGTAAAGCTTCCTACAGACTCGTACCCGAGGGTGTATGCGATAAGAAGTGTTGCGATAAGCGTTCCGAAACTTCCGACGAGCCGAACTGCAAATTGAATGAAAGTGTTGAGTGAAATCTTTCGAAACTCAAGACCCTTGAAGCGCTTCATAAAGAAAGTATAGCAAATGCTACCTCGGAGTGTTTTCGCTAGGATTGGGTACAGTTAATTCCTCAAAAGCGTTTGTGAGTTGAATTGCGTGCGCTGAGGTGAATGGGCTTTCTTTGTCTCTGAGTGCTTTTGCAGCGTCAATAAATACGCCAACTAAGGCAGGGTCAAGAGTTTCCGGTAAAGACTGCTGTTCGAAGGGAGTTTGCACTCTCTGTAGCTCGAGAGCGGTATCAAGAGACAGCTGGATAAACCCCTCGAGAGGTATTTGAACAGCTGGCAAGTCTTCTTCGAGTCTCAGTCCTGAAAAACCATACTTTCCTCGGCATTCTCCGTTATCAACCACGAGATGGTTTCCGTTTACCTGTATTTCTCTAAGACTTCCATTTCCATGGTCCTTTACATGAAATGTACTGTAGTTACCTTCTTGAGCAGTCCTAAGCGTTTTTGGCGCTTGTTCCCCATTGGTGTCTATAACATGGATTATTCGCGGCTGTTGAACGTTGCCTGCCTTTCTTCTGTGTGATCCCTCCTCTGTGACCCGGTATTGTAGATGACGATTAGTTGCCGTGCCAACCCCATGATTTTGTGGATTGTATTCTAAAGAGCCTGATGAGGGTAGCTCAGCCATTACAGGAAAATGAATTCTAAGGACAATGTACCAAAATTAAGGCATTGAGACAACGGATCTTTCTGTATCATCTTGATTGAACTCAAATTGAGCTCATGATACAATTATGCTCATGGATAAAATATACGATCACACAAAAGTTGAGGAACCACTTTACCGCGAATGGGAGGAAAAAGGATACTTTAAGCCGGAGGTAAATCCAAATGGTGATCCGTATTCCATAATCCTTCCGCCTCCAAATGCAAATGCGCCTCTTCATTTTGGTCATGCAATGTACGTTGTTGAGGATATCCTTATCCGTTATCATCGCATGAAGGGATTTAAAACATTGTGGGAGCCGGGAGCGGATCATGCAGGATTTGAAACTCAGTTTGTTTTTGAAAAAAAATTGGCGTCTGAAGGAAAATCCCGCTTTGATTATGACCGGGAGACTCTTTACAAAATGATTTTGGAGTTTGTTCAGGGAAACAGGCCTGTCATGGAAGGACAATTAAGAAAATTAGGATTTTCTCTTGATTGGTCGAGAAAGAAAATGACAATTGACCCTGAAATTATTGAGATTGTATACGGGACTTTCAAAAAGTTACACGACGAGGGGCTCGTGTATCGGGCGAACAGATTAGTTAACTATTGTACATTTGATGGCACTTCTTTCTCAGATCTTGAGGTAGTCCACGAGGACCGGATGAGTCCGCTGTACTATATAAAATACGGGCCATTGGTTCTTGCAACCACAAGACCTGAAACAAAATTCGGGGATACAGCAGTTGCAGTCAATCCAAAAGACAGTAGATACAAAGAGTGCGTGGGGAAGGAGCTTAACATCGAAACCGTTTTGGGAAGTGCAAAAATAAGAGTGGTTGCAGACGACATGGTAGACCCGGAATTTGGTACGGGTGTAGTCAAAATAACCCCTGCTCATGACTTTAATGACTTTGAGGTCGCAAAGCGCCACGATTTGCCTCTCAAGCAGGTTATTGGGTTTGACGGAAAAATGAATGAGCATGCGGGGGAATTTGAGGGGCTTTATGTCAAACAAGCAAGACGTGCAATAGTCGCGAAAATGCAGGAAAAAGGGCTTATCGAGAAGATAGATGAAAATTATCAAAATAGAGTAGGGCTGTGTTACAAGTGTAAAAACGTTCTCGAACCTCTTCCTCTGGAGCAATGGTTTGTCAAAATGGAACCCTTGGCAAAACCTGCAATCGAAGCAGTAAAAAAGGGAGATATAAAAATCCACCCGAAAAGCTTTGAAAAGCTTTATCTGCAATTTTTAGAAAATATCCGGGACTGGAATATCTCAAGACAAGTAGTGTGGGGAATAAGAATCCCGGCATGGAAGAATTTAAAGACCAACGAGTGGGTCGTCACAGATGGAAATGCTCCCGAAGGAGAATGGGAACAAGACCCGGATACATTTGACACGTGGTTTTCATCATCTCAGTGGCCATTTGCGACACTGAAGACTACCCAAAACGACGATTACTCGGCTTTTTATCCGACAAGTGTTATGGAAACGGGATACGACATCCTTAGATGGTGGGTCGCAAGAATGGCAATGGTGGGGCTTTATGCGACAGGTGAAGTGCCATTCAGGCATGTGGTGTTGCATGGGTTGGTCAACGATCCTCTCGGAAAAAAGATGAGTAAGTCCAAAGGAAACGTGGTAAACCCGTTGGAACTCGTGGAGCAATACGGAGCGGATGCTGTGCGGTTTGCTCTTGTTTATGGAACGGCACTTGGGAACGATCAAGTGTTGTCCTATCCAAAGCTTGAGGCAGCCAGAAGGTTTACCAATAAATTGTGGAACATGGCACGATTCATAGATATGAATCGAATTCAAAATCCAAAATTAAAAAATCAAAATTTAAGCTTGGAAGATTTGAAGAGTTTTGCAAAAAATGAGACTGACAAGGAGTGGGTCGGGAAGGTTTCGAATTTAATTTCTGAAGTAACAAAAAATCTTGAAGTGTATCAATTCAATCAAGTTAGCGAAAAACTTTATGAATTTATTTGGCACGAATTTGCCGATAAATACATAGAGGATGTAAAAGCACGAATTGATGAAAATTCATTTACAGTTCTTTATTCTTTGTTCTCAATTCTTAACTCCACACTGCATCCCATCATGCCGTTTGTGACTGATGAAATTCACAGAAAATTGGCACATTCTGAAAAATCTTTAATGATTGAATCCTGGCCGATATCCTAGTTGGCGCTTTTTTCTGCTACACTAGATTCATGTTCCTTCTTTTTGATATTGGTGGCACTACTACCCGCATGGCGGTTTCTCACACCGGCGACACAATAGACGATGTAAAGCTTTTCCCGACAAACCACAACTTTTCCGAGGCTATGGCCGAGATGAAAAGAGTGTCGGAGGAATTGGGAAAAGGCGAGAAATTCCATGCAGTTGTCGGGGGAGTGAGGGCATATAACAGAAAAACTGGAACCCTTTTCAATCAACCAAATTTCCCAATGTGGGTAGACGAGCCTCTTCTTTCAGAAATGAAGAATATGTGGGGAGATGTTTATTTGGAAAACGATGCCGTTATGGTAGGACTTGGCGAGGCGGTATTTGGAGCGGGAAAGGATCATGGAATTGTTGCATACGTTACCCTTTCGACGGGGGTAGGGGGGTGCAGGATAACAAGGGGTCGCGTAGATCCTACGGAATACAGTTTTGAACCTGGGAATATGATTATTTCAGATAACCGTGGAGGTAAAAATTATCTTGAAGATCTGGTGTCGGGGAGTGCTATAGAAAGGCTCTATGGAACAGGTCCATTTGAATTGGCTGATGAGGCTTCTTGGTCGGAGATCGAAGCTATAGTTGCTATGGGGCTTAATAATGCAATTGTTATGTGGGGTCCTGAAATTGTCGTTTTGGGAGGGTCTGTTCCTCAAAAATTGAATTTTGAAAATATAAATCTGAAAGTAAAAGAGCTTTGTAAAATTTATCCGGAAGTGCCACCGGTTGTACTTGCTAAAATCGATGAGCAGGGGGGGCTTTATGGCGGACTGGCATATTTGAAAAATCTTCCGTGATATTTACCACTATGAAAAACTTAATAAGAAAAATTAAATTGAAATGGATTATTGTTGGATTTGTTGTTGTAAATTTACTAAATTTTGTTGCGCTAGTATTGGTTTCAGATGATAGGCGTCTTGAATATGGCGGGGAAGTAAGTCTAGTTGCATTAATGTTGAAAAGTGTAGGGATATCTTATCTAATTATGCTTTTAATCTCTGCTGGCATGATGCTTTTTGGGATGATTAACATAATTTCATCCTTAATTAAAAGGAAAGTCATTGATAGAGGTAGGGGACTATTTCTAAAAGGGTTATTATTATTAATTTTTGTTTTTGTTACTTTCTTTGTACTAAATATTGGTTATAGTATTTTGCTGCCGTTTCCTGAGCCGCCTATTCGGTTATCGGATCCTTCTTTTGGGGAAATATAGTGAATTTTAGCACTATTTCTAAATTCTTTAGTTCGTGTGGAATGACTAAATTAGTTATTTTACAGTTACACTTTTTGCTAAATTGCGGGGTTTATCAGGATCAAGCCCAAGCTCAACAGCTAGGTAGTATGCAAGAAGTTGCATTGGAACAATTTGGGTTAGAAGCGTAGCGTCGCCTAGATCTTTTACCTCGATAAATTCATCAAAAATTTCACAATTCTGAAAACTTATTCCAATAATAATTCCCCCACGGGCTTTTATTTCAGTAGCATTTGAGAGCATCGCCTCATATGTTTCATCATTCGGCGCAAAAATTATAACTGGTGTTCCTTTTTCGATCAATGCTATGGTTCCATGCTTGAGTTCTCCCCCAGCAAGTCCTTCCGTAGGTATATAACTGACCTCCTTTATCTTGAGTGCTGCCTCAAGCGCACTGGAGTACGATGCTCCTCGGCCAAGAGTGTATAAGTGGGTTTTTTTACTCAAGACTAGTGACAGCCTCTTTATGCGGTTGATAAAAGTTTTTTGGGTCATTCTTTCAATTTCATCAGCAGCATCAAGTATCTGATGTTGAATTAATTTTGTTTTATCAGTAAGAGTGTAGGCCGTCAGGAGAAGAACACAAAGTTTTGCAGTGTATGCTTTTGTTGATGCAACGGCTCTTTCCGGTCCCGCGCCAAGCAAGAGCTTGAAGTCAGACATTCTATAAAGTGTCGAGCCAAGAGTATTTATAATCCCTGCGATTGTTGACCCTTTTCTTTTAGCAGTAATTAGTGGTTCTATTACATCAATCGTTTCGCCACTTTGGGAAAGTGCAATGATAAGACTTTTTTTTGTCAAAAAATCCAATAGATAATTAAATTCTGAAGCAAGCGCTGCATTAACATGCCTATGTGCGATCTTTGAGAAAAGATAGGTTCCCCCAAGGGCAGCATTGTAAGCGGTGCCAGCAGCAATAAAAAAAGTTCCCCGGGCATTTTTTACAAGGTTGGCTAATTTATCTATTTGGTCACTATAGTCATTGGCAATATTTCTGAGAACAGTTGGCTGATCGGCTATCTCCTTGAGCATAAAATGTTTAAATTTACCCCTTGTACTTGCTTCTTGTTTCCAGCTTATTGTTTCTACTTGTGGGAAAAGCCTTTTTCCTGAGGGCAGGGAGAGAAGTGAAAGTTGAGTGTTTAAGACGACCATTTCGTTGTCTTTTAAAATAAGAACATTTTGCGTATAGGGAAGGATTGGGGAAAGATCAGATGCAATAATAAATCCTTCTACTTCAATACCAATGATAAGTGGGGAACCGTTTTTTGCGGCAATAATCTCATCGGTGTCGGCGTTAATAACAACAATTGCATTAAGTCCCCGTATTTCATTAAAGGCTGCTCTTACCGCCGTTGAAAATGACTTTGTTTCGTTGTGCTCTTCGATTAAGTGGATTATTACTTCAGTGTCGGTTTCTGAAAGAAAAGTGTGACCTGTCTTTTCGAGTCTTCTTTTAAGTTGCGTATGATTTTCCACTATGCCGTTGTGAGCAATGGCTAAGCGTTTCCTGCAATCGTAGTGAGGGTGGGCATTTTTTGTGGTTACTCCACCATGGGTTGCCCATCGGGTATGTCCAATGCCAAGCGTTGTTTGAGGTAGCGTAGTTTTAGCTCCCTCAATTTTTCCAATATGTTTTTCGATGAGAAGTTTAGATTTTTCATTTTTTAGTGCTATTCCCCAAGAATCATACCCTCGGTATTCAAGAATTTTCAGTCCATCAATGAGGGTAGAGCTGTTCTTAGGTGAAGACGATACAAAGCCAAAAATTCCGCACATATTCAAGTGTTATTACATTTCTGCAACCTTTCTGGATTTCTAATTGTATAGATTCCAGAATTTCTTGCAAGTATCTTCTCGTCAATAAGTTTTTTTATTTCAATGCTTGTCGTTTCCCGGCTCAGTGCTATAAGTTCGGAAATATCTTTTTGCGTTAGTGGTATAGGAATTGTTATTCCCTTTTCTGTTTGCTTCCCGAAACGTTCGCCGAGTAGTTGGAAAATAGAGCTAACTTTTTGAGCAGCCGTTCCGAAAGCCATTTGCTC
>CAZPUU010000023.1:0-13212 GCA_964589835.1 uncultured Gammaproteobacteria bacterium | reverse complement strand
AAGAATTTATGAACTCATTTCCTCTATTTTTATCAGTATACATCCAAGAGTGCTAATTTGTCAAGCCCATATATCTTTGATATCATAGTGAGAACAAAACCCCCTATGAAACGCAAACTTTTACTATTTATAGCAATCCTGCTGGTTGCCTCCGGTCTTTTTCTACTCATGAAGGTCATATACACCTTTAAAGAGGTGGGAAGAGGTGGTCTTCAAGTAACGGCAAATGTACAAGGAAAAGTATTTTTGAACGGAAACCAAATAGGTGATGTTCCTGTCCGCAAACTCAACCAGCAAGAAACGATAGCAGCAGGTAATTACGAACTGAGAATTGAGCCGAACGACACATCTCTGGCAGCTTTCACTACAAGAATACGAATTAATAGCGGCGTTCTCACAGCTGTCGAAAAGACTTTCTTACCAGGATCCCTTGGAAGTGCATATTCATTAACACTTGAAAAATCATCAAGTCAAAAACCTCAACTTGAAATTACATCAATACCGGACGGGGCATTGATCACTATCGACAGTGTCGACGTTGGAACCACTCCCTATAAATCAGACTCATTGTCGGCATCAGAACATGAAATAGAGCTCCAAAAAGAAGGCTTTGCAAAAAAAACAATCAGAGTAAAAACGGTTAACAACCACCGGTTAGTTGTCGCAGCGACACTTGGAACCGGAGAACTTGGTTCGATTCCCGAGGTAACCCCGACGCTCTCAATAGCTCCATCAACAAGTCCCGCTCCAATCGTTGAGACACAGAGTACCGTTACAATATTAAAAACTCCAAACGGCTTCTTAAGAGTGAGAAATGGACCGGGAACCAATTTCGGTGAAGTTGCCAGAGTAAAAACCGGGGAAGAATATACAATAGTTGATGAACAAGGAAACTGGTACAAAATTAGTGTTGACGGATCAACAGAGGGATGGGTCTCGAGCCAATTTGCACAAAAAAAGTAATTCAGCCTCCGATAAAATAGATAATTACGATAACGAGTAACCCCCAAATAATAACGGAAGCTAATAATGGCTTGTCGGTTAATAGCACCTTATCTGGACTCTCACCCTCTTTTTTCTCATAAATATCCTGCAAGTATTTCATGACCCCATAAATTACCGGAAGTATTGTTACCATTAACCATTTGCGGTGAAAATAAGATGGCAAGAATTCGGGAAGTAAAATATCAAGTCCTATATGAAGGCCTCTTGGAGTTGCTAAGAATGTGAACAAACTATAAAAGACGAATGTACTTGTTGCAAAAATTGTTGAGAATGAATCCAACAATGTTTCGGAATAATGAGATAACGTTTTTCTAACCGCATCGATTTTTGCTCCCTTCACATTTTGCAGAAGCGTAAGTTCTGATCTTCTTTTACCAACGGCTAAAAAGAGTGAAAGCGAAACAGCGGTCAGCAATAACCAGATCGAAGTATGGAAATTAGAGATCGCCTCGCCGGCTAAAATCCTTAATATGTACCCCGTCGCGATAAAAAGAATATCAAAAATTGTAATCGACTTAAAAATTGTCGAATATAAAATCTGAAGAATAATATATGAAATGCCAATAACGGTAAAGAAAATGCTCGTATTAATTGCGATGATAAAGGCTCCGGTAAGAATTACTGCCAGTATGATAATCCCCTCAATAACCGAAACTTCCCCGCTTGCAATGGGTCTTAATCTTTTGAATGGATGCAGCCTGTCTTTTTTTACGTCTAAAATATCGTTGAAAATATATGTGGATGAAGCAAATAGACAAAATGCAATAAACCCACTTACAACCTGAGAAAACAAATCCGGATTAAATAATTCACCAGCGAAAGTGATCCCTGCAAAAAGCGCAAAATTCTTAATCCACTGCCGTGGTCGGAGCAATTTTAGTATATAAAATCCGTGCCGTAACATTTCGTAAATGGTGTATCCTTTACCTTTTAGTCGTAATCCTGATGCTTTCCTGCAACCCGCAACATAAATATAAATCCAAGAACAACAACTACAACTAACATTATAACAAATAGTTTTTCTCTGCTTGATGCCATTAATGCTACAAAACCTAAAATCAAGGACATCAACCAGTAAAATACTGCGATACTTCTGTGTCCCATTCCATAATTTAACAAGAGGTGATGCAAGTGTCCTCGGTCATGCCAAAAAGGAGACTTTTTTGAAAGGATTCTTCTCACAATGGTAATTGCTGCATCGACAGTAGGAACACCCATTACCAGAACAGCAGTTGCTAATTTTACTCCCGATGTAATTGATAAAATTCCAATAAAATATCCGAGTATGGTGGCACTATATCCGGGGAAAATTTTTGCGGGATAGAAATTATAGAAGAGAAACCCGAGAGATGCACCCCCAACGATGAAAGAGATCATTGAAATAACATAGTTTGCCTGCTCAACCATCCCAAATCTGAATGCAGCAATACCGATAACAAATGACGAAATTGCAGCAATGCCCGGCATTTGTCCGTCAACACCCTTACTCCAATTCAACATATTCATAACCCATACTATCCATATAATTGCCAGCAGGTCCCCGATGTGAAATGTTCTTGATAGTAACTCTATATGAAATTCATTAAAGTGTAGTATTCCACCTAACGGATTGGTAATAAATGGAATTGTAACTCCGGCATATACTGCAATCGAAGCACTTATAATATTCACCCCGAATCTGATATATGGAGATAAATCGTATTTGTCATCAAGAACACCGGTCGCAACTACCACAAGTCCACCAAAAAAAAGAATTGAAGTAAAAGGAGAAAATGGAATGAAAAAAAGCGCAGCAACGATTATCCCTATAAATATCGCGAGTCCTCCTGCCCGTGGGATTGGTTTTTTATGAATGACTGCAGGGTGTTTATGAGTTTTTGGATCATCCATGAGATTTGCTTTTTTAGCAAATTTGATGATAAACGGCACGATAAAAACTGTAATTAAAAATGCGGTTACGGGTGCAAAAATTAATTGTTGCATTTTAAAATGTTAGAAATAATATCTGTAAATAAGCAAGCAAGCCTAAAAGTAAAAACAAAAAACAATTAAACAATACTATACGGGAAACCAGTACATATTTTGAGTAGAAAGAAACCGCTTGCAAAATATTCCCGGCAAAAATTGCGAACAAAATGAGTGGTAAAAAAATCGCAACAGTTGATGGAGCAAGACGCTCTTCACCCCATGGCATACTGTTATAAAAAGGAATGAAGGGAGGAAGATTTGCGTAGGACACGATAATAATTATCATTAATGGGATTATAAAAAGAAGAGACAAGACCAAAGAAATTCTGACAAATTGATCCGAAATGATTAATTTAAAGTTTTCTCTCATAAATTTTAGCCCCGTCCATGATGTATTTTAACTCATATGATGTTAAAAATTTGTCCAATTTGCTCGAAGTTACGGTTTTTATAATATATTGTGGCTGGAAATTATTGATCTGCTCCATAGTCATCGTGTCAGCATCTTTGTAATACATGATGTGATAAGCAACGATGTATTTTCCTATCGGCAATCTGTCGGATAATGCATAAATTTGCGCACTGTCGGAAAGCAAAAATACTGTTTGATCATTTGAAATTTCAGAACGTATAAAATTTGCAATTTTATAATCCCTCGGCGTATTGCTGTCAAAAAAACTCTGGTATGAATTGACCGACCTACTTCCAAACGCAAATTGTACAAAGTTATCATAATAGGCAATATTTTTCCTATAAACATGGAAGTGGTAATAAGAAAAAAGCAATATAACAACTACGATAACCGAGCTGACAATCCTTTCCTTCTTTCCTTTCATAAGGGAAGCTGCCAAAAGTGAGAATCCGGGAAGAAGAACTATAAGGTAATGGGTATACGGCCTATCTGAAAAAAATGCACTAAAACTTCCAAAGGCAACCCATAAATATACAAATAAAGTTGCTGCTGTTATTCTCTTTCGTAAAAAGAAGAGAATACTACTCACAATAACGATCAGCAATGACTTGAAAAGTAGAATGACAGTCGGATTCGCCGCACCGTATTGCTCGCCTACATACGAAATGTTTTGAAATATTACTCCATTTAAAAAATCGGCAAATGCTCCATTGATGAAAAAATACAAGCAGAAAAGTAGTGGCAGTGTGACAAAAGATCCTCCAAGCATTAAAATTCCAGAAATGGATTTTTTTCGATTTTCCCAATTAAGGATTAATAAAAAAACAATAAACGCGAACATATCAAATACGGCAACTATTTTTGTCATTGCAGCAATTGATAGTAAAATTCCGGAGACGATGTATGGCCATTTTTCGCTACTTCTGCTATAGCGATACAGCAAATACGCCGCAGCAATTATAGGAAGCAGCATAAAATTCTCTGCGTTTGCGACATTTCCTTCGATTACGGGAAAACCAAAAAGCACTACAAAAACAGTAGTAGCAATACTGGCAAAAGTTTCCTTTTTAAAAATTCGTAATGAAAGCAAAAAGAAAAAAATTACAGATAAAAGTCCTGCGATAAGTGAATATAATTTTGCTAAATATAAATTTCCGAATGAAAAAGCATAAATAATATATAGAATAGGTGGCTTATTATCCCAAACATCTTTATACAGAACTCTTCCATCATTTAAGGCTCGCCCCGCTACCTGATATATTCCTTCATCGCCGTACCAGTTAGGCTCAATCAACGAAGGAATTCTCAAAAGGACAAAGAGTAAGCAGGCAATCAACAGAAACCAAACCGAAAACCTGTTTTTTTCAAGGAAATCAATAGCTCGTGAATGAGATTTTGTTAGCATCGATATGTCTATACTTTTTCTGTGACTTTATATTCAAGTCTTTTTCCAAGTATTAACTGTATATGTGAAATAAGAGCAGGAAGCGCCGATAGGAAAAATCCGGCGACCGGCATAAATAGAAATTCCAGTGGAAACAACATTTTTCTGAATTTTGAGTGTTTTTCAGTATTCTTTTTAGGACCCAGTGTGTAATCAACATAAATCATGGCAAGAATCGACAAGAGACAAAGGGTAAGGATAAATGCAGATATTTGTGGCAGTGTATACCCAAGATTTGTTCTGGTAAAAACAGGGTTTACAAGAGCTACTAAATTCGCAGATACCGTGATGATGAACCAATTCACCGGCCATAGAATATGATCAACGATAACATTCATAACAAGCATTGTTTTTCTCCAAAAAGGAATTCCTTTTACCGTTAAGTACCATTTGATATACGTAGCATCATCCGCTACTCCCCATGACCAACGCCTTTCCTGATGATATTTATTCATAAGACTCTTTCTATAAGACTGAGACTGGGCAGCATCCATCGAAGTTTTCAAAAAAATTGGCTCAACTACAACTCTTCCCTTTGTCCTAAAGAAAGCCTTGAAAAATACTCGGTAATCTTCGGGTATTACGTCAACATCCCAGTTGCCGATTTCCATAAGCAGTTTGAACGACAGAGAGTATACGGAATTCGGAACAAGTCGCGCGTGCTGTACAAGAACGGACGTCCGCCACAAACTTCCAAAGAACGATATAACTCTGGTAAAGGAAGGGACTTGCCAAAAATTGTTATATGTTACATTTGCAGACTGCCAGAAAGTATAAACAGGATCGGGAACTGTTAAAAACGAATACCCTAGATACGAATAAAAAGACTTATCAAATAAAACGTCTGCATCTGCCGAGGTTACTGTCATAAAGTTGATATCTAATTTTCCGCTCTTAACCAATCGTTCATACGCATCGGTGGCAGCATAGGCTTGATTTGATGACTTTCCTTTAACCTCATTTGGTAAATCAGGATGAAGAGTGTAGTAAAATCCACCGAATATTTTCTCGTAGTCTTTTTTTAACTTCTCTGCTTTTTCGACAACATTCTCCTCTCTCTCTTCAAGTGCCAAATATATATACATCTGTTTTTTGGGAAAAGTTTGTTCGTGAATGCTTTCTATTGTTTCTTTTATTTTTTCATAAGTTTCCTTATAGCTCGGAACGACGATAAGATGTGTTACTTTTGAAAAATTTGGTAAATTTTTTGCCTTTGCGTACCAGTCGGTTGACTCGGCGCTCCTGATTTTACGGGCGGCAATAAATGACATAACTACTAAATTCATTGATTTATAGAACCAATACACATCGAAGAAAATAATAAAGTACGAAAGCGCAACGGGGAAAAAATACGCTCCCCACAAGGGCATAGTTATCAGAAACAATGCAATGGTCGGAGGGGTTATTTCAAGAGCCCTTCTTGATTTTATCGGGTAGCGGGTAAATAGTCTGTCAAATTGTCTATGCATGAATTATTGAGTCTTGAATACCTCACTGAAGTTACGCTCAATTTGAGCCTCAAGAGTATTATATGAAATTCCCTTAGTATTGGCAATGAATTCAACAATAAAAGGTATGCTTGAAGGCGTATTTCTTTGGCCACGCAATGGATTTGGCGAGAGAAATGGACTATCAGTTTCGGTGAGAATACGGTCGGCGGGAACGTATTTAACAAGCTCAATGAGTTCAACTGTCTCTCCGGGTGGAACTCCTTTATAGGTAATATTTCCGTCAAATCCAACATAAAAACCAAGTCCCAAAACTTTTCTGGTAAATTCTATATCCCCTGAAAAACAATGAAACATTCCTGGCGGATCCTGAAAATCATTTTTGTAATCTGACAATATAGCCAAAGTTTCATTCCAAGCAAGCCTCGTATGAATTTGTAATGGCAAACTTAACCTAATCGAAAGTTCGATTTGTTTTCTAAATGCATCTTCCTGAAGCTCTACGGGAACTATTCCATTTGTACGGTAGTTCCAAAAATCCATTCCTACCTCGCCAATGCCAATCACTTTTGTAGAACTTCGGACTATTTGTTCCAACTGCTCCAGCCAATTCTCAGCCGGTTCCCCTTCATATTTTGCATCGGTTTTGTCCGCATGGTGGGGATGAATACCTACGATCGCGTATAATTCCTTATATTTTTCTGCAAGATCAACGGCTTTTTGAGAAGAATCTATCGATGTTCCCGTATTTACAATTGTAGTTACCCCTTTTTGAATTGCATCCCGAATAACCAGATCACAATCTTCTTCAAATTTATGAAATTGCATGTGACAATGCGCATCAACCATGATCTATTTTACTATGAATTTATTGCGTGAAAGCGGGGAATTTAGTAGTCCATGCCGCCCATACCTGGCATGCCACCCGGCATTCCACCGGCAGGAGCCGACTTTTCCGGAAGATCGGTAACGAGTGCTTCAGTTGTTAAAACCATCATGCCTACGCTTGCAGCATTCTGAACAGCAGTTCTTGTAACTTTTGCCGGATCGATAATTCCTGCAGAAAGCATTGATCCATATTCCATAGTTATAACGTTAAATCCAAAATCAACGGTTTTTCCTTCTTCTACCTTTGCCAGAATTAAACCCGGATCTTCGCCTGCGTTTTTGACGATCCATCTTGTTGGCTCGGCAAGTGCCTGATAAAGAATTTCTATTCCCATTTTTTGATCTTTATTTGTCTCTTTATCCATAAGCGCAACAAGAGCCTTTCGGGCCTTCAGAAGAGTTACGCCCCCTCCGGGCACAACCCCTTCTTCAATTGCTGCTTTAGTTGCAGCAACAGCATCTATTACTCTTTCCTTTTTCTCCTTCATTTCGATCTCGGTAGCAGCACCTACATTGATAATCGCAGCTCCTCCGGCAAGTTTTGCGAGTCTCTCCTGCAGCTTTTCGCGGTCAAAATCCGATGTTGATTTGTTAATTTCCTTCTTTAGCGCCTCTATTCGTGAAGTGACTGCTTTTTTGTCGCCTTTCCCGCCGATGATTTGAGTCGATTCGCTTGTAGATTTTACTTTGTCAGCGCGTCCACAGTCTTCGATTGTTACAGACTCCAATTTTCGGCCCATGTCTTCCGAGATAACTGTTCCGCCGGTAAGCATTGCAATATCCTCGAGCATAGCCTTTCTTCTGTCACCAAATCCTGGAGCCTTAACTGCAAGGACATTAAATACTCCCCGCAATTTATTCAGAACGAGTGTTGCCAATGCCTCTCCCTCAATATCGTCTGCAATCAAAACAAGATTTTTACTTACTTTTACAAAATTTTCAAGAAAGGGAAGGAGCTCTTGAAGAGAAGAAATCTTCTTGTCAGTGATCAATATATAAGCATCATCGATTTCTGCCTCCATATTGTCAGAATTAGTCACGAAATATGCAGAAGCGTATCCTTTGTCAAATTCCATTCCCTCTTTATAATCAATTGAAAATTCGATTCCTTTTCCTTCCTCAACAGTTACAATTCCGTCTTTACCAACTTTATCCAAAGCTTCGGCAATAAATCCTCCAATTTTTTCATCTTGTGCCGAAATTGTTGCAACCTTCAAAACATCGTCTCCTTTTACCTCTTTTGCCATTTTTTTGACTTCAGCAACAACGACCTCTGCAGCCTTTTCCGTTCCAATTTTTAGAATCATCGGATTTGCGCCTGCTGAAACTGCTCTAAATCCGTTATCAATTATGGATTTTGCGAGAAGAGTAGCGGTTGTTGTACCGTCTCCTGCAACATCGTTTGTTTTTGAGGAAGCTTCCTTGACTAGTTGAGCACCCATATTTTCAAATGGATCCTCGAGTTCGATTTCCTTTGCAACACTTACTCCATCGTGAATAACATTCGGGGCACCCCATTTTTTGTCAATTGCAACATTTCGTCCCTTTGGACCAAGGGTTGTTACTACTGCGTCTGCCAACTTGTCTACACCGGCCTTTAAAGCCTTCCGTGCATCTTCTCCGTATTTAATTTGTTTTGCCATAGGTTATTTTATGATTGCGAGTATATCTTTTTCTTCAACTATCGTCCATTCTTCATGACCGACTTTCACTTCGTTTCCTCCCCATTTTTTGTACATAACCTTATCCCCTACTTTTACTTTCAGTGGGAATACTTTTCCGTCGTTATTGTGCCAACCATCTCCGATAGCCATTACTTCCCCTGTTTGGGGTTTTTCTTTGACGGTGTCCGGAAGAATGATCCCTGACGCTGTTTTTTCCTCAGCGTCGAGGGGTCGAATAAGAACGTTTGAAAAAAGCGGTTTGATATCTGTATTTACTGATTTTGGCATAGAATTAGTCCAAGTAACTTTTTGTTAGGTTGGACTGGAAGTATTTATACCAAAAGAGTTATCAATTTGTCAAGTAGTCTGCTAATTATTTCTTTTTGCTTGCAAAAAGCCGCCAAATCTTCTACGCTAATATCATCTTGTTTTGCAGGTTTTTTATGTCTGTGGAGTCCTAAAGGATATGAATATTTTTAAAAATAAGTTTTTTCTCCTTGGAAATCTTGCATTTTTGCTTATAGCCATCCCTATCGCCCTATTCTTTATCAAAAATCAGACGTCAACACGAGGGAGCGCAGCACCAACCACAACGCTTTCCTTTATAGGTTCTAGTCTTACTCCGGACCAATGCGATACAACACAAAAATCACGATTGGTCCTGAATCCAGGTCAAAACGTTGTCGACCAAGTAACGCTCGCATTTAAATGGGATAAAACCAAATTCGACGTTGAATTTACCCCCAATTCCACAGCTTTTCCTCAGGTAATCGATGGCCCCACCGAAACCGCTTCGGGAAGAATAATTACGCTTAGCATCAGCGGGGATGTTACTAAAGCAATTACCACCACGACAGATGTCGGAACAATCACAATAAAACCTCTTGCCCCAACCACAGGCACAGTTAACTTCGAACTTGATCCCGCCGAAACAAAAGTAAAATCCCTATCAGAATCTGATGGAAACACAGAAAATGTCTATAATCCTTCCGGTTCACGACCACTCGAAGTCTCAATCGTTGCCAAATCATGTACAAGTACAACCCCTTCGCCTACAGGAACAAGTATCAACCCCTCACCAACAGGATCAACCACGACAATCCCAACTGCAACGACTGCACCGGTAGCGACTCCCACTACTGCGGTAGTAAATATATCACCGATCTGCATCGACCTCGCCGCATCAACATCCTCAGGCTCGGCACCACTTGCCGTCAATTTTACAGCCAACGGCCGGGATAACGATGGTACCCTCACGAAAGCAACGTTTAACTTTGGAAATGGCACTCAGCAAGATATCACTGCAGGACTTGGCGCGGCATCAGGATCAGCTGTGGTTTCCCACACCTACACAAACGGAGGGACATTTACTGCAACCTCTGTCTTTACAGACAACAGAGGAGCGGTAAGCACACTCTGCTCAAAACAAATTTCTGTAAGCGGCGCTTTTGCAACAACTGCACCTGCTGCCCCTACCGCAACTCCGACCCTTGCACCAATCGCAACAAGCATTCCGACAGCTACCCCAACACTTGCACCAAGCGGTAGCATAGGTGTAACCGTTAGCATAATTGGTGGAATTCTTCTTGTCGTTGTTGCAGGAATCTTCTTGTTGGCTTTATAAGATGGTATTCTTAATTATACCTTTAAAATACTCATAAACGCTTCTTTGGGGACATTGACCCTTCCAATACTTTTCATCTTTTTCTTCCCTTCTTTCTGCTTATCCAAGAGCTTATCTTTGCGAGTCCTGTCTCCTCCGTACAATTTGCCTGTCACATCTTTCATATATGCACCGATCTTCTCTGACGCGATAATTTTTCCACCGACCTGCGCCCTCACCGCAATTTGAAAAGAGTGTTTTGGAATACTTTTTGAAAGAACTTCAACAATTCTTCTCGAAAATGAATCGGTATTCGATCTGTGAACTATAAATGATAACTCGGGGACAACGACATCATTTACAGAGATGTCAACACGCTCCAAATCAGAATTTCTATATTCTAAAAAGTCATAATCAAATGAAGCGTACCCCGCAGATGCAGACTTTAATTTATCGTAAAAATCGTACACAATATTTGAAAGTGGCATTTCAAAAAGTATCTTTACCTGCTCTCCAAAATATGTCACGTCCCCCTCAGCCCCTCTTCCTTTATATATCAAATCCAAAATACCTCCCAAATACTGTGCGGGGGTATAGACTTCTCCCAATATGAATGGTTCTTTGATGTCGTTTTTGGAAATATCAAAATCCTTGGGAGAAGATACTTCTTGTCCATCTACCAAATAAAGTATCGACGGGGGGGCGCTAAAAACGTCCAAAGCAAATTCCCTCTCAAGCCTCTCCATTATTATTTGAGAATGTAAAAGACCGAGAAAACCACACCTGAATCCTGATCCAAAGACCGATGAATAATCAGGCGCGATAACCAAAGCTGCGTCGGTTAACTTAAGAGAATAGATTGCCTTTCTTAAATTCTGAAAGTCTGTCGATGCTGTCGGATAGATTGATAAATATACAAATGGCTTTTGTTCTTTATAGCCGGGAAGTAACTCTGCCGGATTTTTTGCAAGCGTCATTGTGTCACCAACTTTTGCCTGTGTTATATCTTTGATATTGGTAATGATATATCCGACGTCACCATTTGAAAGCTTCTCGGCAGAGGTAAATGTCGGGGACATAAAACCAACATCCATAACGAGCGCTTTTGAGTGATCAGCTACAAATTCTATTTCGTCTCCTTTTCGGATTTCTCCACTCCTTACTCTTCCAAAAATGACTATCCCACGGTGTTCGTCGTATTTTGAATCGAATATCAAAGCTTGGGTTTTGTCATTCAAAGATTCTTGGGGTGGAGGAACTTTCTCAATCAGATTTTTTAACAGTTCTTCAACGCCAAGTCCGGATTTTGCGCTAATCCTGAGTATCTGACTTTTGTCAAAACCGAATGACTCAATTATCTCATCCTCAACTCTTTCAATCTCTGCACTGTCAAGATCAACCTTGTTAACAACAGGAATAATTGTCAATCCAAGACTCTTTGCTACATTAAAATGGCTGACAGTCTGTGCCTGAATCCCCTTTGTAGCATCAACCACAAGTATTGCGCCTTCACAGGCATAAAGTGTTCTTACAACCTCATACGAAAAATCCACATGTCCCGGCGTGTCAATCAAATTTAAAACATACGGCTGTCCTTCCAATACATAATTCATGTGTACCGGTGCAAGCTTGATGGTAATTCCCCGCTCTCTTGAAATCGGATTACTGTCAAGAAATTGTTCTTGCTGCAAATCCTTACCGGTAAGGGTTCCCGTCAATGCCATAAGCCGGTCGGCAAGAGTCGACTTTCCGTGATCTACGTGAGCAATAATTGCAAAATTGCGAATGTTATTCATGTTTGTGAATTATACCTTAAATTTTAATAGGTTTTCTAAAAAGATATTAAGAAAAGGGGTAAGGGTTTTGTAATTTCAAACTAACGATAGCTACGGAATGAGCTTTGGTCCTTCGAGAAGTTCTCCGATTTGTTTTATAAATCTATTCCTGTTTTTGAATTGCTTAAAAACAGCGATAATATAATATGCCTCTTTTATATCAAGTAGCCACGTAAAGAAAATATATGCAGCGATACCTGTGACAGATGCTATACCAGTTAAAATGAGAAGGTTGATTGTGCGAGTCGTATCAAAAACGAGCTGATCCAAAAGCTTTATGGGTATATACAAAGCTACACCCATAACAAGCGTTGCTACTATTATTTTCAGCGTTGCAATTACGATTTCTAATTTCGGCAACATCACTTTTGCATTTAGCGTTATGAGAAGGAGTATAAAACTTATCAAACTTCCAATCGTGTACGAAACACCCAAATAATATACCGGGAGTTTCAAATAAAGAATGAAGTAATACGAAAGACAAATATTGATGATCACAGAAAAAAGTGTAATGAAAAAAGGAGTTTGAGAATCCTTTAAAGCAAAAAATGCCCTCGAGAATAAATATATCGCTCCCTGAGCCGCAATTGATATCCCAAGAAGAGCTAAAGTCATTCCAGTTGCAACCGTTGCATCCCAATCAAAACGGGATGCACCGAAGAAAAGCCTCACGACGGGGATCCTGAGCACAATCAACAAGGCACTTACGGGAAGTGTTAAGTACATAATCTGATTGAGAGACGAGACAAAAATCGAGACGAATTCTTTTGGCTCTTTCGATTTCAGTGACAATGACGGAAATGTCGCCTGAGCAATGGATTGCCCAAAAAGTAGGACGGGTGCAAGCATCAAGGTTTGTGCAAGCTCAAGAATTACCAATCCGCGGGAGGTTGTAAATGAAGCAAAGAAAACGTTTGCCGTTATGGCAATCTGGGCAACGAGCAA
>CAZPUU010000022.1:0-13516 GCA_964589835.1 uncultured Gammaproteobacteria bacterium | reverse complement strand
ACTTGAGGCGTTGGCGGATGAAGTTGGCCCTTCACAATAAATAATGCCTCAACCACAATAAAAAGAAGCATAAAGCTCAGAAACATGAGCTTTGTTGTAGACATTTTTGCAGCTTTTTTTGGAGTTTTTCTCGCTCGCTTCTTCATATGTATACTTTAGAATTTTTTCTGCCCTGTTGTCAAGCGATTACAGCCTCCGAAGAAGTGTTACTCCCGTATCGATTCCCGGATGAACCCTTTTAAGCCTGAATCTTTCATCTTTTTTTATCGTGATTCCGTCTTCGGTTGTCACAGCTGTTGAATATCCTTCTTTTTCGACAATTCGGGAAATTTCCTCTGTGTACGCCCCGTACGGATAAGCAAATGTCGAAATGGGCATTTGGTATATTTTCTCAAGAGAATTCTTGCTTTCCGAAATTTCATATAGAGCTTGCGCTGCAGGCACCGATTTCAAATTAACGTGCGTAAGAGTGTGTGAACCAAATTCAACCAAACCACTTTTGATAAGGGTTCTTATCTGCTCATCCTTTAAATAATTTGGCTTACCGATAAAATTGACAACCAAATACTGCGTTACCTGAATTGAGTGTTTTTTAATAATCGGAAAAACATCGGTATAAAAATCCTCATATCCGTCGTCAAAAGTAATAATTATCGGCTTTTCGGGCAATTTCTGCACCCCGCGAAGATACCGCTCGACATCTTTGAACGTTATAAAACTGTACCCGCCCTCCTTTAAGGTCACCATTTGAGCCTCAAAAACATTGGGAGTAATTGCTAAAGATTTTCTTGTCGTATCTTTCTGATCTTTTACATATTCAACGTAGTGATAGACAAAAATTGGAACTTTTATCTCCTTCTCTGGTATAAATTTTCTCAGAGCGAATATGAAATCGCCGGAGAAATCGGCCGTAACTTTTGAGGAATTATTGATATATTGACCAAGAATTATGCTCAAAATCAATACAAAAACGAAAAAAACGGTAACTAGAAACCAATTATGAACTGGACGGTTTTGGGACATATGCAGGGCAATTTTACCCTAAAGTTGGGTTACATACAAAACCTTAGAGGATAATGCTCGAATCTTCCTCGATTTCTTTTTCGAGAATATATACGTCTGCATTGTATTCGTCGGTTCCCACAAGCTGTGCCTCTCCCCTCAAAATTGTCTCATACGGGCGGCAGAAGCCGCAACCTCCTTTTGTGCATGCAAACTTTTGGAGCGTCCTTGCCAATTTTATTTTACGGGCGATATCCAAAACCTGCTTGTATGCAGTATCATATTCGGGTAACTTGCATTCTGAAAGATCGTCACTTCGCTGCAAATACCAATAACTTGCTTTTTCGACTTTTCGCTTTTGCGTATTTGATGCTAAGAGCAGATATATTGGGAGCTGCAAAGACTCCCCGTCTTCATCATTTTTCCCGGTTTTAAAATCAATAATGTGAACTCCATCGGTCTGGGGCAAATATTCGAGCCAATCAATCTTTCCGCAAAGAATAATATTCTCGTCTTCCGATAGCCAATAATTCGGCAGGTCCATTTTTATCTTGACCGCCTGACGGGCGATGGGGCCCGGATTGTCAGTCACCATTTTTAGCATTTCTTCCCCTCTGACCCTATATCGTTGCTCAACGTCAGCATTCGTAAACCCGCCACTTTTTCCGCTCACTTTTTTCCACGAACTTTCGAATTTCTGAATAAGGGGTATGTCAAATCGTTTGTCTACAGGCAGGATTGAAAGACTCTCGATCACTTCGTGCACCGCCTGTCCAAGCGCCAACGGAGGAGACATCAATTTAATTTTGTGGTTGGTTACGGGATCTTTATATACATGCTTTAAAAAATAGGCGCGGGGACACTCCTTGAAATCGGAAATTGAGGTATGGGAAACCCAAACTGCTGAATATTTATCTGAGGGCATAATTGGTATATAGTATATAGTATTACGCAGCAAGTATAAAGTTGAGAGGAACATGAAAATAACGGATGTCGTCTTTACCAACCATGCGATTGCGAGGATGCAGCAACGGGGTATCTCGGGTGACTGGGCGTGGCAAACGGTAAAGCATGAAGATTCAAAGCGGCCGGGAAAAGAAAAACACACAACGGAATTTACAAAAAAATTCGGCGATCATACGGTCACTGCAATCGGAAGAAAAAATGAATTGGGAGAATGGGTGGTACTTTCTGCATGGATGGACCCTCCCTTACAAGGAACTGCCGACTACCGCAAAAAAGAACAATACAACAAAAAAATGCAAAAGACGAGAGAACTTGACCGGAAAATCGAAAAAGCATCATTCTGGGGAAAAATGTTTCTTACTCTTCGCAAGCAAATCGGAATCTAAATGGACCACACAAAAAAAAGCACCTATCTTTTCTCAATTGACGCTTTAAGAGTAATTGCAATACTTGCGGTTATCATGATTCATGTATCGACAAAAACCCTTTCCATGCAAAAATTAAATGTCGAAACAGGAACTCTAACTCTAATTCTCAATCAAACTTCACGGTTCGCCGTACCGCTTTTTTTCTTAATCTCAGGATTTGTTCTTGAGCTTAACAATAAAAATAATCTTTCCTTCGTTTCATTTTTCAAGAGGAGGGCATCAAGAATAATTTTGCCCTTCTTATTCTGGAGCTCACTATATTTTCTCATTGGCAGAAATTTTGACCCGACGACACTCGCAAGCTCCAAATTCTTCTGGACAGCCATCCTCGGAACGGCTTCCTATCATCTCTATTTTATTCCGACTCTTATTTTGTTCTATCTCGCATTTCCGATTCTTCATACACAACGTAAAATTCTCCAAAATCCGATTGCCCTTTCTGCAATATTTATTCTCCAAGGCTATTTACTCTACCAGGACTACTACATACAGACATGGAGAATACAATACGATTTAAGAATTGCACTTCTCAGTTTTTCCATGTTCATCTTAGGTATGGTTGCAAGCCACTACCCTTCTCAAATCTATGCTTTTGTAAAAAAATATGCGACGCTACTTATTTTTTTCCTCATCTCCCTTCTGCTTTTTATCAACATTCATGTGTACGATATGACATTAAAACTTAAAACTTCACGTTTTATTTACAACCAATTCAGTCCATTAAATTATCTCTACACCGTTGTTGTGGCAAGTACTCTTTTCTACATTCTGGAAAAAACCCAATTTATGAAAAAATGGTTCATGACTTTGTCCAAATTATCATTATTTGTTTTTTTTATACACGTTCTTATTCAAAATATTGTATGGGACAATATCCTGATGCACGTTGTCGCAAAAAACGGGATACATTTTTTGACGTATCCTTGGTTTGACCTGACGGTATTTTTGACAATTTCTCTTATCTCTTTTACAATTGCCTATCTTGTTCACAAAATCCCTTATGCCTCAAAAATCACGGGTTAATAACCCTACAATCCGCGCAGACAAACTCCTATCGTCTCTTGGCCTTTGTTCAAGACGGGCGGTTGAAGAATTTATCCAGAAAAACAACATAACGGCAAATGGCGTAAAAATCACGCAGCACGGTCAGAGAATAAATCCAAAATCTGTCATAAAAATAAATGGAAAGGAACTAAAAAAAGCAAAAAAAGTGTATTTCCTACTCAACAAACCGAAAGGAATAGTATCAACCGCCAAAGACGAGTTTGGCAGAAAAAATGTCGTCGCTCTTATAAAAACAGACGCGCGGGTATTTCCCGTAGGAAGGCTTGACCGGAATACTCACGGCCTTCTTTTACTGACAAACGACGGTGAACTTACAAATATGCTTATCCACCCGAAATATCATGTCGCCAAAACCTATCAACTGGCGGTTAAAGATCAAGTTATGCCGGAAACTCTCAAAAAAATAGAGGAAGGAATAGAACTCGAAGACGGGCTGACTCAACCCGCAAAAGTAAAAGTGATCCAAAAAAGAAAAGACGCGACCATTCTGGAATTGACTATTTTTGAAGGACGGAAGCGTCAAATAAGGCGCATGTGCGAGGCGCTGCATATAACACTACTCGATCTTATGAGAATAAGTTTCGGAAATTTGACCCTTGAAGGACTCAGGGAAGGTGAATACCGGACGCTTTCCGGAAAAGAAGTCGAACAATTAAGAACTCTTTTAAATAAATAGCCTCTACTTGACACTCCTATAGCTTTTCCTATACCGTGTAAGTATGGTCAGACCCATAAAAAACCGCTCCACTCTTGATCAGATAAGAGAAGTTTCAACCTCCCCATTTTTTATGCCGATTATAATTTTTGCGATGGTAGTGATCTCTGCACCTGTTATTTATCTGACGACTCAAAGCCAGATTGATATCCGCCAGCGGGCGGCAACAATTGCACGAGGGGGACTTGTAGTGGATACCAATGACAGCTCGTACAAAAGCGCAACGGAATCTGTCATGCCTGAAAAAACAATCGATGCGAGCATGCTTCTTGTCGGATCAGTCGTTATCGTAATTTCGCTTATAGCAATAATTGCGTACCGCAAGAAAATAGCATCCTTCTAATTCCTACTTTTCAAATCAAATCATTTCGGATAAACTCTTCTGGTTCTTATGTATATTATCACCGGAACGGTCGCTTACGACTACATCATGGATTTTCCGGGAGCCTATGAGGACCACATTCTCCCCGACCAGATTCACAAAATAAACCTCTCTTTTATCGTCAATAAATTTGAAAGAAGACGCGGCGGCACCGCAGGAAATGTCAGCTATTCACTGGCTCTTCTTAAAACCCCTCACCTTTTGTACACCTGTGCAGGTAAAGACTTTGGTGAATACAACAAATCTTTTAAGAAATTAAAGATTGATACTTCGGGAATTACGATTGATTCCAAAACGTATACCTCGACGGGTTTTGCAATGACGGATAAAAAAGACAACCAAATCTGGGGATTTTTCTATGGAGCTTCGGAAAATATTCCGGATTTACAACTTTCAAAAATCGCAAAAAAAGGAGACGTAGTACTCATCGGACCGTCCGGTGCGAAGGGCTCGATGAGCATGGTACGTCAATGCATAAAAAAAGGGCTGGACTACATCTTTGATCCGGGGTTTATACTTACCGAAGTGTCCGATCAAGATCTTACGGTTGGTGTTACCCATGCAAGCATTATTATCGGCAATGATTACGAAATAGAAGTTATAAAAAGAAGAGTAAAAAATTTCGGAAAAATAACTAAAGAAAAAATTATCATAAAAACACTGGGCGCAAATGGCGTGGAAATCAATGAGGATTCAACAATGCATGCAATAAAACCCGTGAACGTAAAAAAGCCTGTTGACCCAACGGGCGCCGGGGATGCATTTAGATCCGGGCTTATCGCGGGTCTGATACGTGGATTTGACATAAATGTTTGTGCTCAAATGGGCTCGGTTGCAGCCGCATACGCAGTCGAGCACTACGGCACACAAGAACACCGCTACTCTCTTACCCAATTCAAATCACGCTATAGACAGACATACAAAACTTTGTTAGATTTATAACTATGCAAAAAAGCGCAGCATTCGATGTAAAAGATCTAACCTTAGCCCCGCAAGGAAAATTGAAAATAGAATGGGCGGAGCAGCAAATGCCGGTACTCCGAAGCATCAAGGAGAGATTTCTCTTAGAAAAACCTTTGAAAGGTATAAGACTCGCTGCTTGCCTTCATATCACAAGTGAAACTGCAAATCTTCTAATCACGCTTAAAGCAGGAGGCGCGCAGGTCGTTGCCAACGCATCAAACCCCCTTTCGACGCAGGATAGTGTAGCCTCGTCTCTTGTCAAAGATTATAATATCCCGACTTTTGCGATAAAAGGTGAGGACAGCAAAACATATTACTCGCATCTTAACGCCGTTCTTGATTTCCGGCCCAATATCACGATGGACGACGGAGCAGATCTTGTCCATATGCTTCATACCAAACGAGTCGATCAGCTCAGTGAAATAATGGGCTCATCCGAAGAGACAACGACGGGTGTTATCAGACTAAAAGCTATGGAAAAAGAAGGAGCGCTCAAGCTTCCCGTTGTCGCAGTCAACGACTCGGACACGAAGCATCTTTTTGACAACAGATACGGTACCGGACAATCGACAATCGACGGAATACTCCGTGCGACAAATATTCTTATTGCCGGAAAAACATTTGTAGTGGCAGGATACGGATGGTGCGGAAGAGGAATTGCCATGAGGGCCAAAGGAATGGGAGCAGATACCGTCGTTGTTGAAGTCGATCCGGTCAGGGCTCTGGAAGCTGCCATGGACGGGTTCCGGGTTATGTCTATAGAAGAGGCGGCCAGAATAGGTGACATTTTTGTCAGTGCAACGGGCAACAAACACGTAATTTCCTTGAAAGAAATTGATAAAATGAAAGACGGCGCGATTATCGCGAATGCAGGACATTTTGATGTAGAAATTGATATGGCCGGACTTGAAAAATTGAAAACAAAAAAAAGAAATATCAGATTTTCTCTCGATGAATACACGCTTCCTTCCAAAAAGAAGTTATATGTATTGGGGGAAGGGCGCCTGGTCAATCTGGCGGCAGCCGACGGTCATCCGGCTGAAGTTATGGATATGTCGTTTGCAAATCAGGCTCTTGCCGCAGAATTTATTTTGAAAAACAATGGGAAACTTGAGCATAAAGTCTACACATTGCCTGAAAATATTGATAAAGAAGTAGCACAACTCAAATTACTGTCGATGGGGATTGCGATCGGAAAATTAACAAAAGAACAAAAAACGTATCTTTCCTCTTGGAACGAAGGGACACAATAATAATTCTGCCTCAACACTACATCCGACAAACTAGGTAATAATAGGTTTGTCTTAACACCCGCTTGCAGTATTGGTTTTTTAATCGATTATATCCATCAGGATCGGTTCGCAATCTTAGTTGAGTCATTATCAGAAAATCTTTTGTCTTCCCATTGCTTATATGTTTTGATCTATTCGGTAGCCATAAAAACATTTTTTTAGACAAAAATTCAATCTCCGGTGTCCTATCATACCTGTCGTAATATACATTGTTAACACCACTATTTGAAATAAATGCACTGATTTTTTTTTGCTCACCGACAGCTTTTTGATAATCAATAATCCGTGTATTCGCTTTGAAAATACCGGGTGATGAAAAAAGGGCAGCAAAAAGGATCAAAATTACAAACTCAAACATAGCTATTCCTTTTTTCCTTGAGATTTCAACACCAATCTTGCTAGCACGAGACACGACAAACAGCGCAACCGCAAAATTGAATCCAATTATTGCTATTGAAAGATGACGAATGAGTAAATTGTGACTAATGAAAAAGAAATATATGAATACAAAAACGAACATGCAACATATATTCACAAGAATGTAATTTTTACTTTTTATCGAAGCAACAATTAGATAGATTGAAGTAATAACAAATAAAAATGGGGCAATCACGTTAAAACCATGCACTCTCAATACATGCAGATGGTTTAGAAAATTCGATTGACTAATTGGTCTTATATCGAATAACTCGAGATCAACGTTTCCATAGTACCTAACCAGATCTCCAACATCCACTATATATTGCGGTATACCTACTCTAATAAGATGATAAAACTCGAATGCAAATACTGGAATTAGAATTCCGGTGATCAAACAAATAACTCCTATAAATGACTTTTTCCAACTTAGCCTAAAAAACATCATGCAGGTCATCAACGAAGAAATAGCAGCAAAAATCATAATATACTTAGTTGAGATAGAAAGGCCTAGAAATATTCCACTTAAAATTAGATACCCGTAGCGGCGCTTAAGAAAAAATGTATTTTGATATAGTAGTGCCAGAAAATAGAAGAAAAGAGCAGGAATTTCACCATATGCGTTAAAAACAAGCAGCAAAAGATTGGCAACATTAGTAAAAGATAGAACAACAAAAAGGCCTAAACACAACAGTGCTTCGCCGACACTAAGCAATCTTACTTTTCGGGGGAGAAAATATACCAAATTTAAAAACCCGACTAAATAAGCGCACGTTGCTAATCGCTCCTGAAACGGACCCATAGAAAGTACCTTAAATATCAAAGCAGTCGGTAGAATAACAGGAAAGCCAACAGTTATTGAAGGGTCAAAAAGCTTATGCATCGTGCCATAATGTCCTATAAATGCCACGTTCCTCGACACCAGCATGAAGAATGAATCATCCCAACTCAATGGCACATTTTTTGAAAAAAAAAGGAAAAAGAAGTAAGCTGTGAGACTTATGAATACTATTAATGAACTTCTTAGGTATATTGAAATAATATTTTTCTTTACCATGGACAGATTTTCTACTTCTTAACTAGAGTACCACAATAAAAAATTCTTACTAAGAGTCTACCCCACTCAGTGATTTATCACCGAGTCTGTAGTAATTTCCGGCGATCATTTCCTCTATTTTTGCAAGGCCTGCCAAAAGAGTCAACTGCTGATGAGGCGAATCAACATTGTGAGGCGTTAATCGATAGGGAAATTCGGGATCATCATGCACATAAGTCTCGGGACTCAAATCGCACGCGTCTCCGGGAACTTTCAGATATAACTTTTTCCTTCCGCTCCACCTGGCTAAAAAATCATGCCTGAATAAATTTGCTGCACTCCGGTCCCACATATGTGTAAATACCGTCTTCATCGCTTTTTCAACCGCGCGCTCTTCTTTTACGGTATCATTATCTGCCAGCCAAGCCTGAACGGGCGGATACATATCTGCATCAATCGGGGAGGCGTTTAAGTGTCCGCGGATCAAACCGAGTCTCACATCCAGATTTTGTGGGACTCCTTCTGTCAATGTGATGTCTTGGCACTTATACCTTCAAGACAAGTAAGAGTTGGCTTGTTTTAGCCTGAAATACTGCTATTATCCTCAACTATTTTCGTTTTTTTATTAACCATCTTCGTCAGTTTGTAGGTATTTCCATGTTTAAGTAATCCAAGATATGAAGTTATAGTTCCTTTTTTATGGTTCTTTATTAACCTTTTAAACATTCTCCGTTTGGTAGCAGTTCTTAAAACCCGATGGTGGGGAAAATGAACCCAACCCAAAAAATCAACACCTGAAGCAAGCGTTTTGATAAATACCTTATCGGGATGTAAGGAAAGTTTTAAGCGGGTTTTTAAAAATTCAGATATTTTAGGAAGTTGGTTCTCAACAGAAGACTTGCTCTCGTTTAAAACTACAAAGTCATCTGCATAACGGACATAGTATCTAAGTTTTAACCTATGTTTTACATACTGGTCAAATTCATTCATGTATATATTTATCAAAAGCTGACTTGTTAAATTGCCAAGTGGCAATCCTACCCCAGAAATATTTTTCGTACAAAAGCTATCAATGACTTCGCTTAAAAGCCATATGATATTTTTATCTTTGATGTGTTTTTCTAATGTTTCTTTAAGCACCTTGTGATCAATATTTGCAAAAAACTTCCCAATATCACACTTCAGGATCCACGTAGTCCTCGTATTATTGACTGATACTTTTCTTCCATACTTTCTAAGTTGGTTTATTGCTTTATGGGTACCTTTACCCCTTCGGCAAGAATAAGAATCGGAGATAAACAAACGGTCAAAGTAAGGATACAAAATTCGATATATTGCATGGTGTAAAAGCCGATCGCGCACTGTCGCTTTATGGATGACTCGTGGTTTTGGGTCGCTGATTTTGAACTCTTTATAGAAGCCGTGTTTGTATGTTTTACTTCTTAGCTCTTGGTGAAGCGAGATAATATTATCAGTCAAATGCAAGGAAAATTCCGCAATATCTTTTCTTTTTCTTTTACCACGTAAAAATTCACGCCATGCTGTAAGTAAGTTATCAATCGAGATGATATCATTATATTTATGCGCAAGCCTGTCTCTCTCTCTCTCGATAGCGCCTCGATACTTTCCCGCGTCAAAGAGGGATATTTGGTTTGGATGAACATTACTCCGCATATTCCAAGAGGTGCTCGTTTTACAATAGGGTCAAGAATTGAAAACAAATTTATTGACCTTTTAGAGCTTACCTATACAGCATATTTTACAGAAAAAGATAGAAAGAGCGAAAAACTTTCCGAATGTATTCTTGTATTGGATACTCTCAAATTTCTTATATCGGTTGCTTGGGAAGGTAAAATTATTTCAAATAAACATTGCGAAGATGTGTCAGGAAAACTTGAGGAGGTTGGTCGTATGCTTGGCGGATGGAAAAAGAATCTCGACCCGTTAAAAAAACCGCAACCCAGTAAGGGCTGCGGAAAAGAAAAACTTTTGGGAGAGCGAAAGCAACACGATTGTCAGGATTCCACTTGTTGCCTGGATTCGTCCAATTGCTGTTAAGCCACAATCCATTGTCGTTCCGTTCAACTTCAAACACATTCGGATTGCCGTTGTCGTCAGTTGCATGCAATGCGCCATCTTTTGCACTGTTTCTTGAATATTCTTAAAACTGTATTTTATCTGGGATAAAAAAATCCTCAAGCGCACTACACCAAGTTCTTAATTTTTTTTAGACAACTTTATAAATCCTCCGTAAAAAGTATATGACCGTTTACGTTCTCAACTTATAAATGTCGGAAGGGTCTTGAAAAGCCTTAACCGTTCAATATAACCTTTCTAAAATTGAGTTTAGCAAAAAAATTTTTCGGATGAAGTATCAAAGAATTAAGGAGGCAAAAGACAATAACACAAAGAGCTTAAGCTTCATTTACTTGCGGGAGAGCGAAAGCAACACGACCGTCAGGATCCCACTCGTCGCCTGGATCCGCCCAACGGCTGCCAAGCCACAATCCACGGCCGCGCCGCTCAACCCCAAACACCCTCGGACCGCCGTAGTCGTCAGTGATTGGTTTCATAGCAAACCACAAGGGATTTCCAATTTCAACATTTTTTCCTTGTTGTAGAACGTAGCTAATTGCTGTATCAGCTGAACAAAGATTTAAATCTAATTCGCTCATTTTTCCTTTTGAAAAAGGTACACTTTGACCATTTTCGTCAAGATCTCTTTCTGTTCCAAAAATGTCTGCGGTTGTTGGGTAATCTTTTGGTATACCCAAAGCGCCTACGCGTAAAATTGCAATATCAATCTGTTGTTCTTCTGGTGACGGTATAAAATCAGGTTTCTCAGCCATACTTCTTGCGTATGAACCCACGTGAATCCCATGGTCGGAAAGCGCTTTTAGCTGTCCTTTTTTATTTTCCCCTAGAAGTTTTATTTGTTCAATGGTTGCTTTTCCTTCGATTGAAGAGTGTAATCTAGATTCACGAGCTACAACTCGTTCCTGATGGGGTGTTAATGAAGCGCCGGTAAGCGCAGCCATTTTTTCTACCTCTAACCTTCTTGGATTTTCTTCTGGAAGCTCCATAAGAGCCTCAACTGGTAGAAACCTAAGACTAAGTTCTGCTTTATTTGCCATAATTTGAGCATTTTACATCTGCTATAGGACGTTTGTCAAGCTTGTTGTATAACTTTCCAGGTTAGATTTGCTATGTCCTCTTTTAGAAGATTGTCAATGGTTGCAAAATGGAACACAAGACCTTCGTCAAAATATTGTTTTGATGCGTATTTCATGAGATGTTTCATTTTCTTCTGGTCCGGTAACACAAGAAGGACATAGGGAAATTTTTCTTTTTCATGCCAATCATCATAAAACTCTATATATTGTTTAATTCTGTAACGAAGGGCATATCTTGGTACATGAGGATCTAAAATGTCTAAAAAGAACCTGTTTCTCTCATTATTCTTTGTTTTAGTCATGTAAAGGTCTGGTTTTAATTTGGAAAGTAGCTCATTTGTATAACATTGCGTTTTTGTGTAGAAGAAATATTTATTATCATTTGTCTGTTCGTATGCTCTCATGTTTGTGTAAAACTCAGAAACATTAATACAGTGGTCAATAAACTTTTGTGAAGCATTTTTATCTTGATAAAATTTCTTAACATCCTTAAGCTCCAGCTTGTTTACCTCTCTTATATATCGGATTCCAACGCTTGACAAATAATAAATAGCGGGTCTAGTGTTTTCTAAAAGCTTACGTGAATATATTCTTCCAAGAAAATTGTATTCCGTAAGTATCTTAAGCCAGGCATTTATTCTTCTTGCGTCTTTGTGGTTTAGTAATTTTTGGATTTGATGTCTATTTATGAATCTGAATTTATATACAAGTTCTACTATTTCTTTTTCTCTATTGGTGAGAAGGTAATACATATTGTTTTTAGGGCAGGGTTTTTAGGACAGAGGTTTAGGAGCAGATTTGTTAAGCATTATACTACGTTTCTTTTATTTTTATCATTCCTTTTCTTTTACTTTGTAAAAGGATAAAGAACGGAAGAAATAGTGTCAGGGTCAAGCACAAAGCTTATGGCTAAGTCGCTCTGTATTTTTGTCCCAGTAGATTAGGACAAATATTGTCATGGTATACTTGTACCTATGGGAAAGAAGAAGCTTCTAGAAAAAGATATAAAGTTATTAGAGGTATTGAAAAAAGGTGGAAGAAAAGATTTAAAAAAAGATTTTTTAACGTTACTTAAGAAAGCGGCAAAACCTTTAAAGTCTTAACCTCGGCAACCTGCTTTAAAAGTCTTTCAAACATATCACCTTTATACATCCTATTGTTGTATCTCCATGTGTATTCATCAACGTATGCCTGAAGATATTTTCTGCTAACTATTCTATACACTCCATAAATACCACGTTTTAGATGAGACCAGAGGCCTTCAATATTTTGAGTATGAACATCACCATTTACATATTGGCATGTACCATGATTTACAGATTTATGATTGTATCCGTATTTGAATAGATGGTGATATCCCCTGTATTCATCAGTCATCACACGAGCTTTTGAAGATACATTTTGCTTGACTTGCTCAAGAAGTGTCCATTTACCTGTGTTTGGTATGTGTTTAAGATAGGCTTTGCCGTTTCTCTCAAGTATTCCCATGATAATTTCTTTTTCATTTCCCTCTATGCCTTGTCTCCATTTGTATGCACGGTTCTTCCATTTGCCTCCCATAAATGTTTCATCAATTTCAACAGTTCCGGAAAGTAACGAGGGTTGTTGTGCCATTAGCATTCTGATTTGTTTAAACATGCGCCACGCAGTTTTATATGTTACGCCAAGCATTCGCTCGAGTTGTTTTGCTGAAGTGCCTGAGCGGGTTTGAGTCATTAGATACATTGCAAAGAACCATAAATCAAGTGGGGTTGAAGTTTTCTCAAAGATTGTTCCTGCTAATGGATATATTTGATAACCACAATATTTACAAGCATATGAGGTTCTTCCTTTAACAGCGTAGAATACTGAAAGCTTATTACATTTTATACATTCTAGTGGATCAGGGAAGCGGAGTTGTTTAATTGCTTCAAGGCATTGTTCATGATTACCGTATTTTCGCTTAAACTGTCTGAGGCTAAATCTTTCTTTCACAGCTTCAGTTTAGCACTACATTTCCTTGTTGTCAAGGGATAAGTGCCGATGTCTTTGTATCGTACTGCCCTGAGCAACAAATCCAATGACTGCGATGTTTCAG
>CAZPUU010000021.1:9732-13889 GCA_964589835.1 uncultured Gammaproteobacteria bacterium | reverse complement strand
AGTAGAAATTGCCCCCGCCACTAAGTAACTAGCCACAAAACCGTCTATATTATCTCTTGACACGCCGTGAAAAGTCCTCTATAACTAATAAGTACCTTAAAAAGTGGCGATAAGTGGCGGATTTGATATTTTACGATATAGAATATTATTTCCTTTGAAGCTATAATGCCTGTATGTATTTAGGTATTGTAAAAGTGAAAGTGAGGGCAAAGAATCGAGTAGCCTTTCCTTCAAGATTTAAAAAAGTTACAGGAAATTCTCTTCTCATAACAAATTGGTTCGAGAATTCTTTGATGCTTTTGCCGAAAGAAAAATGGGAAGAATTGGTAAAAAGTTTTTTCGAACACGTTTCGGTCTTGCAACCTGAAGTGCGGGATTTGGATAGGTTTTTGTTCGGGGGAACTTACGAAGTGGAACTTGATCCTGAAGGACGATTTGTTGTGCCTGCGTATTTAAAGGAATACGCGAAGATCGGTGAGAACGTCATTTTTGTCGGGGGGATGTGGAATATACAGATGTGGGATGAAAAGGTATTTGAAAACTACAGAGCAATCAATGCGGTACAGGTGAGAGAAAAAGCAATCAAAGTATTTGATCAGGGAAATAAAAAGAATGGATAAACAATTTTTACATATACCGGTACTTTTGAATGAAGCGGTTGAGTCGCTGAATGTTAGTGCCGGCAAAAAATATATAGACGGGACCCTCGGAGGCGGAGGACATACAAAAGAGATTCTTTCGCGCGGAGGGATAGTCTTGGGAATTGACCAGGATGAGGATGCACTGGAATATGTGAAACAAACTCACAAGGCTGAAATTCAAACCGGGAAACTCAAAGTTGTTAAGGGGAATTTTTCAAATATTGTAAGCCTTGCGACGGAGAATGGATTTGAAAAGGTCGACGGAATACTTTTGGACATTGGGGTATCAAGCTATCAGATAGATGCATCGGGACGAGGATTTAGTATACGGCGAGATGAAGAACTTGATATGCGAATGGATATGGGGAGTGTCTTGACCGCAAGGGAGGTTGTCAATACCTACGCGATAGAACACTTGACCGAGATATTTTATCTGTATGGTGAGGAGCACAATGCGAGAAAGATCGCTCAGGCAATTGCCGATATCAGAAAGAGAAATCCGATAACAACGACAAAGGAATTGGCGGGAATCGTGGAGCGTCTTCCTCACAAAAGTGAGGCAATCCACCCGGCAACACGGGTTTTTCAGGCGATACGAATCGAGGTAAATGACGAGTTGGGTGCACTGAAAAAAGCTATAGCCGACGGAATTTCACTCCTTGCACCGCAAGGACGGATGGCGGTCATAAGTTTCCATTCCTTGGAGGACCGGATCGTAAAGCAGACTTTTGAAAAACTGAAGCGGGAGGGGATGGGAATAGTTGTTACAAAAAAGCCACTGACAGCAACTTTTGAAGAAATTGAGAAAAACAAGCGCTCAAGAAGCGCGAAAATGAGAGTTTTTGAAAAAAAATAAATACTATGCACAAAAAATTATATCTGCCGGTAATTTTATTGCTGGCATTAACCATAGGACTCGAACTTTTGAATATCCACCTTTCGGGAATACTTGCCTCAAATAGCGTGGAGGTAAAGAAATTGCAGGAGAGTATTTCAAATCTGAACGAGCAAAACCATATTTTGAATTCAAAGGTTTTGGAGCTCACTTCTTTTGAAACCGTTGCTTCAAAGGCTGCGGGGTTGGGATTTGTTGAGGATCACAAATACATTTCACTTCGAAAGACAAATCTTACCTTTTCACGATGAGAAGAGACCAGACACGTCTCATAACCGTTTTACTTGCTTTTACGATACTCTTTTCTGCCGTATTGCTGCGTCTTTTTTATTGGCAAATCGTCATGTCTGACAGTCTGAGGCTCGCCGGACGTGCACAGAGCACGCTCACTCTGGCAAGTACCGCCAAAAGAGGAGACGTCCTTTTCAGAGATACCTATCCGATAGCGACAAATAAAATCAGCTATCTTCTGTACGCAAATCCGAAAAAAGTTGACTCGGCAGAGAGTTATGCAAATCTGCTGGCGCCAAAATTGGAGCTTGATACAGCTTCCGTTGCTGCCCGGCTTTCTCAGGATCTATTCTGGGTGAGTCTCAAAAGCAGATTGCCGTATGACAAGAGACTTGAAATCGAAAATCTTAAGCTTGCGGCTCTCGGATTTGAGCAGCAAACCGAGCGGTACTATCCCGAGGCTTCGATGGCTGCGCATTTGATAGGATTTGTCGGGAAAAATCAGGACGGCGTTGACCAAGGGTATTTCGGACTCGAGGGATTTTATGACAGACAGCTGCGGGGGAGGCCGGGAAGTACGTATCTTATCAAGGACGCGTTGGGGAACCCTATTTTAACGGACGTTCGCGAGGATAAAAAAATCGACGGACGGACGATCGTTACCAGTATCGACCGGTCGGTACAGTATATGGCCGATACCGCGTTGAAGCGGGGTCTTGAGCGATACGGCGCGGACGGGGGAACTGTTATTGCTATGGAAACAAAAACGGGAAAGATACTCGCCGCGTCTTCCTATCCGAAATTCGAACCCGCAAAGTATTGGGAATACGACGGCAAGCTCTACACGAGTCCGATTGTAAGCCACCTGTACGAGCCTGGGTCGACTTTTAAAGTTCTTGTCATGGCGGCGGGAATCGATGCTGGATTGGTGACCCCCGAAACCCGGTGTACCGCTTGCGCCGGACCCGTTGAGATCTCGGGATACGAGATCAAGACGTGGGATGATAAATACTATCCGAATAATACGATGAATGAAGTGATCCAGCACTCAGACAATACGGGAATGGTATTTGTTGCAAGAAAATTGGGGATTGAGAGATTTTTATCGTATTTGAAGCAATTCGGGATCGGGCAGCTGACGGGAATTGATATCCAGGGAGAGGTGACGGAAGAGCTCAGGCCTCTGAAAAAGTGGATTGAGATCGACTTGGCCACTGCAAGTTTTGGTCAGGGGATATCGGTGACCCCGATTCAACTTTTGGCAGGGGTAAATGCAATCGCCAACGGTGGAAAACTCATGAAACCTCTGGTTGTCGAGAAAATTCTGACGCCCGAGGGAAAAACAATCACAATCGATCCGAAAGTCGTGGGCACTCCGATAAGCCCGGCAACCGCAAAAGTTATGACGTGGATGATGGTAAATGCGGTCAAAGCGGGGGAGGCAAAATTTGCTTCAATCCCGGACTACAACGTGGCGGGTAAAACAGGAACGGCACAAATTGCACTAGAAGGGCACTACGACCCCACGAATACCAATGCGTCCTTTATCGGATTTTTCCCTGCAGAAGATCCGAAGGTAACAATGCTGGTTATTGTGAATAGACCAAAGTCTTCAATCTACGGAGCCGAAACCGCCGCTCCGATATTTTTTACAATTGCCCGCGACCTTATTCAGTATTACAATATTGAGCCTTCGAGATAGAAGGACAGGTACTATATAATAGGAATATGAGTGCAATCCGGTCTTTTAAAAACTCCGCCCATCTTTTTTTGGCTGTTGCGGCAAATACCATTCATGGATTTCCCAGCAGAAAAGTAAGAGTCATCGGAGTGACCGGGACCGACGGTAAGACGACAACAACAAGTCTTTTGTATCACATTCTGAAAGAAAGCGGGGTAAAGGTGGCGGCTATTTCCACAATCGGGGCAGTTATTGACGGAGAACGGTACGAGACGGGCTTTCATGTGACGACTCCCTCACCTTTTTCGGTACAAAAATACATAAAGCTGGCGGTCAAAAAAGGATGCACCCACGTCATTTTGGAAGTAACCTCACACGCATTGGATCAGAATAGAGTATGGGGAATACCTTTTGACATAGGAATTTTGACAAACGTGACGCACGAGCATTTGGACTATCACAAAAATTATGAAGCCTACGCAGCAACCAAAGCAAGACTTTTGAGACTGTCTAGAAAATCCATCGTCAACAGCAATGGAGAATGGTTCCCTATTATTGCTTCGCTTGTTCCTTCCGACCGACTCATTTCGTTCTCACTGCACGGGGTTGCACCAAATGACAGGACGCTTGACTCGCTTCCTTTTACGATCAAAACGAATTTGCTTGGAGATTTTAACCTGGAAAATATTTTGGCGGCGAGTATTACGTG
>CAZPUU010000021.1:5435-9632 GCA_964589835.1 uncultured Gammaproteobacteria bacterium | reverse complement strand
GAGATGGGGAAGGCGGCTTCATTTTATGACAACATAATAATTCTGACTGCAGAAGACCCGCGTCGGGAAAAAATATCGGATATTAATAAGGATATAAAGGAAGGGATTTCAGGATTTGTGACTCCCTCAAAGGATGGGGAAATTCCTGACAAGTCTCTCTTTGAAATTGACGACCGGAGGGAGGCTATCAAATTTGCATTAGAGATGGCAAAGGGAAATGATACTATAATAATTACCGGCAAGGGGCACGAGCGGTCAATAAATTATGGCCACGGAGAAGAAAGCTGGAGCGATCAGGAAGAAGTAAAAAAATTTCTCAAAAACTCATGAACTACAAGATTTCCGAATTACCGACGATTGATACTATCAAAAAAATATTTTTTGTGGGAATAAAGGGTGTCGGTATGGCGCCGCTTGCCATCATCGCAAAAGAGGCGGGATTTGAAGTGGGAGGGTCGGATACGAAAGATATTTTCATAACGGACAAATATCTTCAGGAAAAAGGAATTGCCATATCAGTGGGATTTGAGACAGATTCAATCGAATCATTTTTTACTGGAACGCCAACAGGGGAGTCTTTGATCGTTACAACCGGTGCTCACAGGGGGTTTGACAATCCTCAAGTCGCATGGGGAAAGGAAAAAAGTATTCCGGTTCTGACTCAAGGGCAGGCGTTGGCAATATATATGGAAGGGGATATTTTGGGAAAGGAAAATTTTCGGGGGATCAGTATCGCCGGATCACACGGTAAAACGACGATCACCTCTCTTTTAGCCTCGACTATGAAAGCGTTGGGATTGGATCCATCATTCTCGATCGGAACGGGTGAAGTGTACCCGCTCGGCGCTCCGGGCCATTTGGGGGGAGGAGAGTATTTTATCGTGGAGGCAGATGAGTACGCCTCCGAGCCGATACACGACCGCGTACCCAAATTTTTATACCAGCGGCCGACTCATGCGGTATTTAACAACATTGATTTTGACCATCCCGATATCTTTGAAAGTATTGAGGATGTTGCGGGCGCTTTTGAAGAATTTGCCCACAATATAAAAAGCGGCGGAAGGCTATTTATCAATGGGGACGACCGGCATCTTTCTTTGCTGAAAGACAAAGTCGGTAAGGATATTCATATCATAACGTATGGCATGAATCCCGGGAATTCCTATCAGGCGGTTAAAGTCGTATTTCATCCGACATCCATGAAATTTACGGTCCTTCACAATGGTACGGATCTTGGTGTATTTGATCTCATGATTCACGGAGAACACAACGTTTCAAATGCCATGGCCGTTATCTCACTTCTTTCGGAACTTGGATATGAAGCCAAAAAAATTAAATTGTGTTTGACCGCATTTGAAGGATCAAAACGGCGGGCGGAAAAGGTTGGCGTGATGGCCGGTGGGGCACTGGTTATAGATGACTACGGGCATCATCCATTGGAAATTAAAACCACACTTCTGTCGGTAAAAAAAGCAAACCCCGGCAAAAAGGTTATCTGCATATTTCAGCCGCATACGTATTCGCGGACAAAAGCCTTGCTATCGGAATTTTCGAATTCTTTTGAGTGTGTTGAAAAATTGATCCTTCTTCCTGTTTTCAAATCGGCCAGGGATACCGAAAAAGATCTTATTTCAAACGAAGAAGTGGTTGCTGCTCACAAGGCAAAAGTCGACACAATTTTTATTGAAAAATTTTCCGATGTGATAGAATACGTACAGTCGAATTATGCTTCGGACGAGTTTGTAGTGGTTACTATGGGGGCAGGCAATGTATACGAGATTGCACATCAACTTATAGAAAAATAACATGGCAAAAAAATATCTAATTCAAAAAAGTTCACCTCTTTCGGGGGTCGTCAGAATTTCAGGTTCAAAAAACGTCGTGACCAAAGCCGTTATCGCCGCGTGTTTGACGGATGAGCCTGTGACTCTCAAAAACGTTCCGTCAATTTCAGATATCGACGCGCTTTTGGAAGTAATCGAGTCGATCGGTGGGACAGTTGAGAGGCGTGATCATGAAGTTACAATTACCGTACGGGAAGTAAAAAATCATACGATTTCACTCGCGGAGGGTGCACGGGTCCGTACTTCTTCGATGTTTTTGTCCCCGCTACTTCTTCGTGTCGGAAAAGCGGTCGTTCCGAATCCCGAAGGGTGCAGGCTCGGGGCGCGGCCAATCGAGCGGCACATCGAGGGACTTGAGCAAATGGGGGCTACAATTGAATACCGCTCTGAAGACGGATACTATCACGCTTCAACTGAGGGGTTGTCAGGTACAACCTACCGCTTTGAAAAGAATACCCACACCGGAACGGAAACTTTGATCATGGCAGCAACTTTGGCACGTGGTACAACCACGATTGAAAATGCGGCTGAGGAGCACGAGATAGATGATCTTATAGCGCTTCTTAACAGCATGGGTGCGGATATTGAAAGAGTCGAGCCGAGAAAAATTGTTATAAACGGAGTTGAAAAACTGCACGGGACTACGTATGAAATCGTCTGCGATAGCAATGAACTGGTCACATTTGCCGTTTTGTCACTTCTGACGGGCGGAAATATTTATCTTGAGAATGCAAATCTTGGAAATGTTGCCGTTTTTCTACAGGAAGTAAAAAATGCGGGGGGAAGTTATGAAGAGGTTGATGGAAAGGTTCGCTTCTTTTCGGAAAACGGTCTTAAGCCCACATCAATTACGACCGCTATTGAGCCCGGTTTTAAGACCGACTGGCAGGGGCCGTGGGCAATTCTTATGACTCAGGCAGATGGTGAATCGGTAATTCATGAGACTATTTATGAAAATAGATTTGGATACGTGTCGGAACTTAAAAAAATGGGAGCGCAGATAGAATATTTCCAGCCCGAGGTTGAGAATCCGAAGGAGCTTTATAATTTCAACTACGATGAAAAAACTTCCTACAAGCAAGCAATACGGATTTATGGAAAGAGAGAGCTTCACAATGCCGTTCTTACCATTTCAGATTTGAGAGCAGGCGCGACTGTTGTTATGGCTGCTCTTATTGCAAAGGGTGAGAGTGTCATTTTCGGAGTCGAGCATATCGAGCGGGGATACGAAAATTTTGTCGGTAGACTGCAAAGTCTCGGAGCTCAAATTGCCGAAGTCAACGAAGGATTTTAAATGAAAAATGTAAGCGCAATCATACTTGCTGCGGGAAAAGGAACCCGAATGCAATCAACGGATACCAATAAGGTTGCCATGAATGTGAGCGGGGAGCCTATGCTTTCCCGGACGCTTCGTATTCTCAGAGAGTCGGGAATTTCACAATTTATTGTCGTTGTCGGGTTTGCAAAAGAGTCGGTACTGTCCCTCCTTCCAAAAGATGTTATTGTAGCCGAGCAAACGGAGCAACTGGGAACGGGACATGCCGTCCTTTGTGCTCTTGAAAAAGTACCAATGGCAACACAAGATGTGTTGATTGTTTATGGGGATGATTCATTTCTTCATACGCCCGCAACTTTTCAAAGTCTTTACAACACGCACGAAGAAACGGATGCCAAAATTACTTTTATTACCATGGATGCTCCCGATCCGACGGGATTTGGAAGAATAATTAGAGACTCGAATGGCGAAATAGTCGGTATCGTCGAGGAAAAAAATGCAACCGAAAAAGAGCGTCAAATCCGCGAAATCAATCTCGGGTGTTATATCATCGATCGCGCGTATCTTGAAGAAAACATTAAAAACATTTCAAAAAATCCGGTAACGGGCGAGTACTACATAACTGACATTATTGATATTATCTCAAGCCATCACGGGAAGATATCATCGTATAAATTAACCGACCAGAAATGGCAGGGGGTCAATACCAGGGAAGATCTGACAGAGGCAGAGAAGTTGGTTGCGTATGGAAGCTAATTCCCAATTTCATTTTTCTCAATTTTTCGAAGAAACAGGAATACTGAAAGATCTTTTTGAAAGCTATCAATATCCGTGGGAAGTAATGCCACATATTTCAGAATTCATCGATAATTTTGCGAAAAATGTGCCTGCTGACTATCAACAAATAAGCGAAGGGGTATTTATCGGAAAAAATGTCACGATAGACGACACTGCCCGGATCAAAGGGAAAGCTATTATCGGACACGGTGCGACCATCGGACATGCAGCTTTTTTGCGGGGGGACGTTGTTATCGGAGAAGATGTAAATGTCGGACACGCGACGGAGGTAAAGCACTC
>CAZPUU010000021.1:0-5335 GCA_964589835.1 uncultured Gammaproteobacteria bacterium | reverse complement strand
TTTACTTCCTTTTACCCTTGCTTTCGTTGTAAAATAAAAAGATAGCCTGTATAATTCAGCCTTGGTCGTAAAACGGCCTGAAAATTTATGGACAAAGTTTTTGGTTTTGCAATATTGTCACTTTTTATTACTTCAATTCTGATCGTTCCTTTTATCGATTTTTTGTACCGGATGAAATTGCAAAGGAAAAAGCAAAAAACCAGAGATATTTTCAACAACAGAACCTACGTTTTTGACAAACTTCACGAATGGAAGGTAGGTACGCCGATAGGCGGAGGGATTTTGATCATCTTTGTCGTAACACTTTTGACCCTGTGGGCGTACGGCCTATTCAACGTCGAGGTGAGGCTCTGGCAGCTTTTTGTTCTTCTTTTTACATTTATTGCATTCGGAGCTCTGGGATTTTATGACGATTTGAAAAAAATCCTCAATGTTGAGCGGACAGGATTTTTTGGTCTTAGATTTAAGCACAAATTTGTTATCCAATGGGCTCTGGGGCTAATCATCGGATGGGTTATGTACGCAAACGGTTATACATTTGTTCATATCCCCGCGATGGGCGAGATCATGCTCGGGCCTTTTTACATCGTCTTTGCGGCTTTTGTTATCGTCAGCTTTACCAACGCATTCAATATAACCGATGGTCTTGACGGGCTTGCTTCGGGAGTGCTTCTCATTTGTCTTTGTGCATTTTTGGTTATCTCCAAATCTCTTTTAAATGACTTTTTGGCGATATTTATCGCAATTTTACTAGGTTCCGTCGGTGCATTTTTGTATTTCAATATATACAAGGCGCGTCTCTGGTTGGGGGATGTGGGGTCTTTGTCATTGGGTGCGGCACTTGCCGTTATCGGTCTTTTGACGGGTAAGGAAATTGCTGTAACTGTAATCGGTGGTGTGTATGTTGTCGAGGTCGGGTCTTCACTCATCCAAATTCTTTCAAAGAAATTCTTAAAAAGAAAAGCTTTTCCTATCGCGCCACTTCACCTCTATTTCTTGAAAAAAGGATGGGAAGAGCCAAAAGTCGTTATGCGCGGATGGCTCATGGGATTTGCCTTTGCATTAGTTGGTCTCTATCTGGCATTCATCCATTAAGGAAATGAATAGACTTGTACTGTCCCTATTTGTTCTCATTTTTATTCTCACAACCCTTGGCCTTTTTATTTTGTACGACAGTTCTTCGTATACCGCACAGCTGGATTTGAAAGATAAATATTACTTCATAAAAAATCAGAGTGTGTGGATTCTTTTGGGAATTGCAGGAGCCTTTATCGTCTCCCGATTGAAAGAGCAATTTCTCTATAATATTTCCCTTCCCCTGCTTGTTGTTACTTTCGGGCTTTTGATTCTCGTATTTTTTCCGGGGATAGGTCTTGAGCTGAACGGATCGCACCGGTGGATAAATCTTGGTGTATCTATCTTTCAGCCATCGGAGCTTTTGAAAATTACATTGTCTTTGTATCTGGCGTCGTGGTTGAGTGTCAAGGAAAAAGGGAGGCTTCTTGCCTTTACGATCCTGATAGGAATCGCCTGCGGGTTGGTATTGCTGCAACCCGATTTAAAAACAATGATTATCATTGCAGCTACCTCATTTATCGTATATTACGTTTCCGGTGCCTCCCTCAGAGAAGTAGCGCCGATTTTACTAGTCGGGCTTTTGATAGTTGTTCTTGTTGCCGGCGCTTCTCCGTATCGTCTCAAAAGGCTTACGGCTTTTCAAAATTTTGACGTCAACAATTTAAATACGACTTCTTACCACACAAAACAAATAGTTATAGCTCTTGGATCGGGAGGTCTGGGAGGAGTGGGTTTTGGAAATTCCGTGCAAAAGTATGCGTATTTACCGGAGCATACAACTGATTCTATTTTTGCTATTTTTGCAGAGGAGGCGGGATATATCGGGAGCGTGATTTTGGTCGGACTTTATATGGCTCTGTCAACGATTGGAATTATGATTTCCATGAATGCAAAGACCGCCTTTGGAAAACTCTTGGCTGCGGGAATTACCGTTTTTATCACCATTCAGGCATTTATCAATTTGGCTTCCCAGGCAATTCTTATTCCTTTAACCGGTGTACCATTGCCATTTATATCTTACGGAGGGAGTTCGATGCTTATCAACTTCATAGCAATTGGACTGCTTCTTAACATAGCGCTTGATAAAAGTACGGCCATCCGCAAAAATAGCGCCTTGCACCGGATAGGAAAGGGAACATTCGGGAGATTGCGAAGGAGGAGAACATGAAAATAGTTATCACCGGTGGGCATTTCAGTCCTGCGCATTCGATTATTCAGGAAATAAAAAATGACAATGAAATTTTGGTTGTTGGGAGAAAGTATGCATTTGAAGGCGATAGGAACGAGAGCTACGAATACTCGACGTGTAAGAAAGAGGGAATTGCCTTCAAAGAGTTGAAGGCCGGTCGGTTGCAGCGGAAATTGACCGTTCATACTATTCCCTCGGTATTGCGGTTTCCCAAGGGGGTAATTGATGCCATTGCGATCCTGAATGATTCTCGCCCCGATGTTGTCGTTACATTTGGGGGATACATTGGCCTTCCTGTTGCGATAGCGGCGTCATTGCTTCGAATTCCCGTTGTTCTTCACGAGCAAACCCAAAAAGCGGGACTTTCATCAAGCCTTATATCGCGCTTTGCGTCGGTCGTTTTGGTTTCTTTTGAGTCCTCAAAGAACTATTTTAAAAATAAAAATATTGTCGTTACCGGCAATCCGTTGCGCAGCGAAATTTTGGAAATTCTCTCTCAAAAAAGTGACAATGCAAGGAATTTTTTGTATATCACCGGGGGAAGTACCGGCTCTCACGCGATAAATGAGGCGGTTTATGATATCCTTCCGCGTTTGTTGCAGGATTTTACCGTTGTCCACCAGACGGGAAGCTCGAAAGAATACAACGATTATCAAAAAATGATTGATTTTAAAGAAACGCTCGATGAAGAATATACAAATAAATATGTAGTTTCTGAATTTTTTGCGCCTCGTGAGGTGGCAAGCTATATGAAAGATGCCATGCTTATAGTATCTCGTGCCGGGATCAATACGGTCTTGGAACTTATGGCTATCGGAAATGTCGGAATTCTTATCCCTTTGCCCCACGGGCAGCAGGGCGAGCAACGGGAAAATGCGCTTCTTTTTGAGAAGATAGGCATGGGAAAGATGATGGAGCAAAAAGATCTGACAGGTGAAGGTCTTTATGCGCTTATCCGTGATATGATAAATAACAGAGAAAATTATCTAAAAAATAAAAAAAATGCCTCAGAGTATGTACATCTTAACGCTCATAAAAGCATAATAAAGCAAATTTACCGGTATGGAGAACGAAGAAGCCAAGGAAAAAATTCCCCACAAGAAGCGTAGAGTATCCCTTTTCAGAAGAAGGAAGAAATCCGATATCAGGCCATTTGTCAGAGAGCATAAAAAAGTGCAATACAAAAAAATATTGCTGAAAATCTTTTTTATCGTGGTGATACTTATTATTATGTCGGGTATTTTGTACGCAGTGAGATTTTTTATACTCGAGGCTCTTGTGAGCCGTAGTGAGATTATTACCCCTCAAGGAACAAGTATCCCTGACAAAGATGCGGTAGTACGCGCTATACTGGACAGATTTCCGGTGGCAACTGCAATTGAAAATTACGATCAGGTTTTTGAAGCTACATTTATGATAGGAAAAGAAACGCGCGTGTACGTAAAGACCGATAAGAGCCTTGAGACTCAGCTGGAGCTCGTTGAGGCTATCTCAAAGCAGATCGAGATGGACGGAAAGAAGGCAATTTCAATCGATTTGAGGTACAATAAGCCTATTGTAAAGTTTTGAGTCTTCTACTAAACTTGTAAATATGAAAAATGCCGATATTGTCGTGGGGATCGACATAGGTTCATCAAAAATTGCCACATTGATAGGACGCGTTGATGAGGATGTCATAAATATTCTTGGCGTGTCCGAATCACCCTCAAAAGGAGTTAAGAAAGGCCAGATCGTCAATATTGAAGAGGCCTCGGATGCTATCAACGCTTCTTTGGACAGCGCAGAGCGCATGGCCGGACACTCGATCGACCGTGTATTTGTTTCGGTATCGGGGGTCAATATCGAATCCCAAAATTCAAAAGGGGTTGTTGCGGTCAGCCAGCCGAACGGGGAAATCTCAGAATACGACGTCGAGAGAGTGCTTGAAGCCGCCGGTGCGGTAAGCCTTCCTTCAACCAGAGAGATTATCCACGTCATTCCGAAGACTTTTACCGTCGATGGAGAAGGAGGAATCAAAGACCCGGTTGGGATGTCAGGAGTCAGACTCGAGGTTGATACTCATATTATTACTGCAAATTCAGCAGGGGTCAAAAATATCGAAAAAATTCTCTCATCCGAGGCGGGGGTCAACGTCCAAAGCCTTGTATTTGCAGGACTTGCCTCTTCCCTGTCGGTTCTTTCAGAAACAGAAAAAGAGTTGGGGGTTGTGCTTGCCGATATCGGGGCAGGGGTTACGAATATCGCAATTTATGTTGACGGAGCACTTTCATATACGAGTGTCATTCCAATCGGAGCAAGACACATCACCAATGATCTTGCGATCGGGCTTAAAATTTCACTCGAAAGCGCCGAGAAGATAAAGCTGTATCTTTCGAAGCACTACACAAAGAGGGTCAGGATTCCCGACATGGACGGGGGATCGCGGCGCAGCCGTCAGGAAGAGGACGAGCTTGATCTCAATGAATTACACCTACCCGAAGACGTCAAAAAAGTTTCATCAAAGACATTGGTTGAGGGTATTATCAAGCCAAGGCTCAATGAGCTTTTTACCATGATTGCTTTAGAGATTAAAAAGAGCGGATTTGCCACGCAAACTCCTGCGGGCCTTATTATCACCGGCGGGGGAGCCAAGACGGTTGGTGCAGAGGAGTCGGCAAAAAGAATGCTATCTATGACGGTCAGAGTCGGTATTCCTCAAAATATTGCCGGACTTATCGACGACGTCGAGTCGCCGACATTTGCAACAGCAGTGGGTCTTATGGAGTATTCACGAAGCTTCCGGGGCGAAGGCGTTGCAGGACCGGGTCTTTCAAGTATGATATCCGGATTCAAATTTGATTTCAGCAGTATGTCCTCCATCACAAAGTTACTCCAAAAATTTCTCCCAAAAAAGTAGAAAAATAGTCTTATACCTTTCATTGAAAATTGATTTGTCGTGTGATAGTATTGGTCATACTTCTATATGTTAATTAAGCCTCAAACAGCCAGTTTCGCAAAAATCAGAGTTATGGGTATCGGTGGGGGTGGAGGAAATGCCACAAATTCCATGGTCCTTGAAGGACAAATTGA
>CAZPUU010000020.1:0-14368 GCA_964589835.1 uncultured Gammaproteobacteria bacterium | reverse complement strand
TTCCTAAGTCTAATTATTCTAATCTAATTTTTCTAAATTTCAACCACTAACACTCAGCATGTCCACACGCGTAGCATTTGGCGCATCCTTCTTCGTGAACAAAGGCTGCTGCCCCACACTGTGGACAAAGATCTGCATTTGTTGTCGAATGAGTTGAAGCAAGCATCGGAAGCGGAGCCTGTGTCGCAACACTTGTTGTCTCGGATGCGGCAACTGCGGCCTCTTCCTTTTCGGCATCTGCCATGATCGCCTTCATGGGAAGTTTGTCGGCAACGTGACCATTCACTTTAAATTCAAAGTGCTCCGCAAGCACTTTTGCAACAGCGTCCGGTAGTGAGCGCACCCTATTTGGACCAAACCCTACAGACCTTCCCCCTCCGATACCGGTCAGCTGGTCTATCATCTCGCGGATCCTTTCCCGGGGATCTACAGGAGACTGCATTCTCAAAACCATCGACATTATGCGTCCCAATGCTTCAGACATAGCCATGACATCCGAGCCTGATTTCCCAGAATTTATAAAGAGCTCAAATGGCCTCCCCTCATTGTCCTGATTGATGGTAATAAAAGTATTTCCAAGCGGGGTATGAGTTTCGTGTGTCGTTCCGGTCAGAACAACCGGCCTTTTTCTGATCGGAGATTTTTGCGCTTCCTTTACCTCTTCCTCTTTTTTCTTGTCATCAACTCTTTCCAAAACTCCCTGCCGTGATCCGTCTCTCATGTAAGTCACTCCCTTAAGTCCCATGTCATAAGCCATCATATAAAGAGTCTTTACATCATCTATCGTGTGGGAATTGGGAGCATTTACTGTTTTTGAAATTGACGAGTCGATGTATTCCTGGGCAACAGCCTGAACCCTAACGTGCTCAAGAGGAGTAAGGTCATTAGCGCTTACAAAATATCCTGGCTTTTCCGCATCTTGGTGAGCCTTTTTCCACTCTTCAAATAGCGGGTGGTAAATAATCTCCTCTCCTCCACGCCAACGCCTCAAAAATGAAAATTCATACACAGGCTCAACACCTGATGAAACTCCGGAGACAAGAGATGTCGTCCCCGTTGGAGCGATAGTCAGAAGCACGGCATTTCTGATCCCCTGAGCCTCGATTTTTTCCCGTATTTTCTTTGGAAGAGCTTTTATGTGATACCCTTCCATATATTTTTCCTTTTCAAATTTAGGAAACGACCCTTTTTCTTTTGCCAGATCTGCCGATGCTTCATATGCACTGTCACGAAGCACTTTAAATATTTTTTCAATGACAGGCATCGATTCGTCAGAGCCATAAGGAAGCTGCATCTTGATAAGGGCATCTCCAAGACCCATGATCCCAAGCCCCGTACGCCTGATATCTTTTGCACATTTTTCATTTTCCTTGAAAAAGTAGTATGTCTGGTCGATAACATTATCCAAAAGTCTCATAGCAACTTTTGCATCATTCCCGAAAGACTCAAAATCAAACCAACCTGCTTTTTCGGCTGACAAATCCGCGTCTTTTACATACGCTGACAAATTCATTGCTCCCAAATTACATACCGCCCAAGCTCCCAATGGTTGCTCTCCACAAGGATTTGTTGCGATAAGTTGCTCAAAATACCACGTATTACTTCTCTTATTAGACCTCTCCATGAAGTGAAGTCCTGGCTCGGCGGATTTCCATGCGGCATTACAAATAAGATCCCACAGATAGCGTGCCTTAACCGTCTTGTGAACCTTGACAGCTTTTCCCATAGCTTTCCACTCGGAAATCTCCCCGTTCCATTTAAGATCGTATTCCGGATCATCGATGTCCGGATATACTAAATCCCAATCGGAATCTGCCTTGACTGCCTCCATAAAACCATCAGAAACACATACGGACAAATTCGCGCCGTTGATTTTCGTCAAATCTTCTTTAACCGTTATAAATTCCTCGATATCAGGATGCCAATCCCAAAGCATAAGCATAGTTGCGCCTCTCCTACTTCCCCCCTGCTGAACAACGTCATGAGTCGCATATGAAAAAAGTCCTGCCCACGTAACGGGACCTGAGGACGTTCCATTTACTTTTTTAACTCTTGCCCCCCGGGGTCTCAAAGAAGAAAGGTTAAGTCCTACCCCACCTGCTCTACTTTGAATTTCAACAAGTTGCTTAAGACTGTCAAGAATTCCATCCCGGGAATCTTTTGGAGAAGGAATTACAAAACAATTAAAGTAAGTTACCTGATAGTTAGTGCCTGCGCCGGACAGAATTCTCCCGGCCGGAACGAATTTAAAATCCTCCATGACCCGGTAGAATTCCTTTTCCCAATGTGACTGGTCCTTCTTTTTTTCATTCTGGGAAATTCCCCACGCAACACGCCTCCACATTTCTTCGGGGGTTTTTTCAAGAAGGGCTCCATCCTTGTCTTTTAACGCGTAGCGGTCAAGAAAAACTTTTTGTCTAATTCCTGTTAATTCCATAACTTTTCTTCGAAAAGAAATTCGAAACTCTAAATCCGAAATTCTAAACAAATTCTAAATTATTAATTTTTATAAATTAAAAACTTGTTTAGTGCTTCGATATTCGTATTTGGTGCTTATTTTAACAGCTTTTTCACTTCTCTCTCAAAATCTTCGATATCTACAAAATGCTGAAAAACACTCGCGAACCTTATGTATGCAATTTTATCTATTTTTTTTAGTCGGGCGGCAACAAGCCTTCCAATTTTTTTGCTGTCTACCTCGACAGTATCTGCCCCCAAAAGCTCTTTTTCAACTTCTTCAACTATCTGGTTAACGTCCCCAAGGGTAACGCTTGTTTTCTCAACCGATTTTAGAATTCCACCCCGCAATTTGTCTTTTGAGTAACGCTCGGACCTGCCATCCTTCTTTTTAACCAGAAGCATGATGTTTTCTATTCTCTCGTATGTTGTGAACCTCTTTTTGCAACCGCCACAAAGTCTTCTGCGCCGGATATTGCTCCCGTCTTCAGCGACTCTTGTTTCAGAAACTTCGGTATCATTTGAATTACAGTATGGACAATGCATAAAACGAATTATTTACAATCTAAAATTCATATTCAGTTCATGTTTTTCAGTATTGTAAAGGTACGGTGCTGTGAAAAGTACAAACACAATATTTAGTGTCAGTAACTAATGTAAACCACTAGATTTAATGTGTCAACTATAAATAAATGGATCAAATTGTGACAAATAAATATGATCCTTACTTTGCGTGAAAATAATTTCCCTGTTTTATCTTATTTTAAAATTTCTCAGCGCTACTATTTTTGCTTAAGCATGCCAACTGCTTTTGCATGAAACTCTTCGATGCGCTCACTCTCCACTTCAAATTGTCCCGCGGCTTCATTATCTATGAATGGAGAGATATCTTTTGCTATTTCAAGATGTTTTTCTGTTGCTGATTTGAATTGTAGAAGAAACGGACGTATATCGGTATGTTTTGGAGTTTGTTTTTTAACAACCTCTATTGCCGCGATTGCTTCGCTCAAGTAGTTATTCCCTTTTCCGATTGTCTCGATGGCTAAGACGTCTTTCTTTTTTTCAACAAGCATTTTTCCCGCATACATTCTCTTTTCGGCAGAAAGCAGGCTAAATCGCGCTCTCTTCATTGGGTCATTGATCAAAAGCTTCACTATTCCGTCCCTTATAACTTTGAGTATGTAGAGTGGGTGATCAGGAAGCATCCCCGGATATGGGAGTTCGTAGTCGACGCGGGCCGACTGGGTAGTAGCGCTCTCAGACGCAATAGTATCTATTCCGACAGGGGTATCGGTCTCTATGACCTCCTCTTGGGAATGAACAAGGACAACTGGACGGGTTATTGCAATAATTAAAGAAATGGCGAAGATAAAAAGCGCTATTCTTCTCATGAGATTTCCTATAGTACTCTGAGGTCGATGTAAAGTCAAATCGAGAGATTTATCAACCAATCCAAACTCCTTTCCTGTGCACTTTTATTTGCATTTTTTGCGCATATTCTCCATACTAAAATTGCTGCCCGCCCTATCTGCGGACTGCTATCCGTGGTGATGAAAAAGTTATTATTTGTACTCCTTCTTCTCCCTTTCTTTTTTGCCTTTTTTTCAAAAGCTACCCTTGCGCAATCACCGGCCATAGAGCCCTCACAGCAACCGGCAAAAACGTCTTATCCGCTAAATACCAACCCTGATGTTCCTCAAAACTTTCATACGTATTCTCAAAGTGTTCTCATTGAGCTTTTGGCTGGGACTGCGTGCATGATAGGAGGCGTTGACGTCCTCTCCTCAGATGGAAAATGCCTTGGAATAGATCCTATTACCCGCAAACTCGGCTATTCCAGCTCGGAGAACTCCATAGGCCTTATTGGAATGATGGGAAATCTTATTGGCTCAACATACAATCTACCCGCATCATCAGGCATTTATGTGCAATATCTTGCCTCAAATTTTGGTGTTACCCGCACATCCTACGCTGAATTTGGAACGGGCATTGGGTTTGAAGGACTAAAACCGGTTCTTGGTATCTGGAAAGTTCTTCGTAATCTTTCCTACACCGCTTTTATTTTGATATTTATCCTTATTGGTCTTGGCATTATGTTCCGTATCAACATAGACGCAAGAGCTGTTATGACTATTCAAAATCAACTACCAAAAATAGTTCTTGCACTTATCCTGATTACACTTTCATACGCAATAGCCGGATTTTTAATTGACATGATGTATCTCTCTATCTACCTCATAGTTAATCTATTCAACAGCCAAGGGCTCGCAACGGTCAACAACATGTCAAACCCCATCAATGCTGTAGGATCACTAGGGGGAATTCATGGGATAGCAACTCCTGCAGCTGAAGGGCTTGTAGGGGTAATAAAGGAAATATTTGAAGGAACATTTGGAGGCACGCTATCAAAACTTGTTCAAACAACTCTAGGCACTCTCCTTTCGGGTACGGCAGCCAGAGGAATAGGCTCTCTTCTGGGCGGAGTTGTCGGTGGAGCAGCTGGAGGTGCATTGCTGGGAACAATAATCGGTAGTGCTATTGGTCTTGCATATGGTTCTAATATCCTTCACATGGTGGCTGGGGTAATCGTCTATCTGGTTCTTGTTGTGGCTATACTGCAAGCATTATTCAGAACTTGGTTTCTGCTGGTAAAAGCCTACATCTTCATATTTTTAGATGTGATTTTTGCGCCTTTCTTTATCATGGCCGGTCTTCTTCCTGGATCCCCGGGGGGAGGGTTTGGGTCTTGGATAAGAAGCCTTCTGGGAAATCTAGCTGGATTTCCAACAGTACTCACACTCTTTCTAGTAGGATCCGCTGTTCAAGCACAACTCAAAGATGGCGTGGAATTTGGGAATTTTATCCCACCACTCGTTGGCTCACCAGGATCTGATTCTGTAAAAAGCATTGGTTCTCTCATAGGACTTGGAATCATCCTTATCATGCCCGAATCCGTCACTATTGCAAAAGGCATCTTCAAGTCTCCCGAAAGAAAGCTCGCCTCTGCAGTCTGGCAACCAATTGGTGCCAGTACCGGTGCTCTTTCCTCACCCATAAAGGGAGCTTGGGGTTCGGTTTGGGGAGAAGACCGTACAGGAAAGAAGAAATACCTTTCAGAAAAATTTGATAGTCTCGGAAGAGGAGTATTTAAAAGACTTATGAATCCCGGTGCAACGGCAAAATCTGCAGCAACAGGCGTTACAAAACCTGCCGGCTCAGTAAGACGATTATTCTCAAGAGGGGGATCAGGTCAGTCGCAAGCTCAAAATGAACAAAAAGAGGCAGAGCAAAATACCGCAAAAACAGACCCACCACAACCACTAGGTGGTGATGGAACGCACGGGTAGGAATTTAAAACAAGTTGTGATTAGGAAAAAATAAGAAAAAAGTCCCTGCCCTTATTTAAACACTCCGCCCCAGAAGTCTTTGAATCCCTTTACTGCTCCACTTATAGCACCACCAGCAATCTCAGGCACCACATCCGTATAAAACATCCTTGAATTCGTTGTTTTACTATATTCTCTCATCCATTTTATGTCGTGCTCGGAAAAAAATCTCTCACCCTTCTCTATTGACTCCTCATCTTCCCCAACTTCCACTGCTGTAATTGATTCCAAAGCCTCATAAAACATATTTACCTGCTCACGACTCATTTTTGAATATCCGCTAAATCGCTCTCTGTGTGCACGGATATGAGCAGCCATAATTGAGCGTGCAACATTTTTATAAAGCTTAGTAATTTGTTTTCCATCTTTCAACTTATTAGGATCCACTTCTTTTGTCCCCCTCTTATAAAAATCCTTAAGAACTGCAGGTCCAAACATGGCCTCCGCAACCGTAACCTCTTTATATACAGGCATTTCTGCCTTTTTTGAAGCAGCCAAATCCTGCACTCTCATTTTCTTTGTATAGTCAATATTTGAGTAAGTCTTAAATGCGTATCTAATTGGTTTTATAAATTTTTCCTTAACCTGATCTTCAAATTTTCCACGGTCAAAAACAAGACCCCTAAATGGCTCGTATTTGACAATTGAGTCTATATCAAGCTCCTCCGCACCCATCATTCTATGGAAAATACCCCACGATCTTCCTAAGTGGTTTGACGCATAGTCAAGCTCAGTAAATTGCTTAAATTTCAACCTATCAAAAGCCTCACTATTCTTCTTCTTTGCAAGCTCTTCTATTCTTGTCTTCTCCTCCTGGGAAAGATCATCATCTTGACGTCCCTTTTTAATAGCAAGAATTTGATTATCAAAATCATCCAATTTTTCAAATATTTCAAATGGCGTAAAATTTCTCTTTTCACCCTCATCCTGTTCAACAAATATCCCGTTAAAAAAATCCAGGGTAAGATTTTTCAAAATCGGCAAATCATATTCATTTCCGAATGCTCCTCCGCGCTCTGACTTTGCTTGGCGTATACGGTACTGCTGAAATTTCATCGCCTTGGTCTGAGCATCATAACCTATTGCATCTGTGTCATTTCTGGCACCCGCACCTGTCCATCTGGCCATAGAATACGCCCAGCGCTCTGCATACTCCAAATTCTTTCTCCGGGTTGACCTCTTTTTTTTCTCACTCTCAGTTGAAGGATCATACTCCAGCCCATTTTCCAACCCATATTTTTCCGAAAGGCCAAGACGGATTGCTTCTCTTACTAGACCTACCGTTGACTGTTTTTTTCCAGTTTCATTAAAGACATTCACAAACTTGATAAAGTTGTTTTTGACTGGCTTACCCTTTTTAAAAAGCGAGTCAAATAATTTGACGTAGTTTTCCGGTATTTCCTCATCTTTTGACTTCCCTTGCCACAACCTGTATGCATTTTCAAAGCCCGACCGGGTGAAAAATGAAGAATTTTCCCCCAAAATTTCTTGTAATTTATCGAAGTCAGACATATGGTAATACACTTCATACCCGGTCCTTAACGTATCACCAACTTTCGTATCACCAGTTCCATAGTCCGAAGAAAGTTTGAGAATAGTCTTAAGCTGTGATCCGCTAGTAAAAATACTCTTTTGATGCATCTCCGCCAAAAATTTAGGGAGATCCTCATCACTCCACATTCTAAATCTATAAGCGGCATCAAAATTTCTTGATTGATTAAAAAGAAATATCTCGTTGACAATATCCTCCGAAAATTGATCGTAGACTTCACCTGTTTTAAGATCTTTGAAATACTGCTTTTTATTGTTGATCATGGTCCCAAGACCGATAGTCCTAAATTCTGTTTCAAATCCGACGGAACCCAGAAGATTTACCCCGGGATCATCAGGACTAAATGCGTCATAGAAAAGCATTCTTTCTCTTACCCATTTCAAGAAATTTGCCTTATTAAAGTTAGCCGTCTCCAAGTTATCCGTCTGATCCAAGAGAGCATTTGGCCCCTTTGGACCCCATTCATCACCCTCGCTATTGATAATCCATTGGCAAACCTCCTGTATAGACTTTGGCGTATTGCTTCCTCTTTCCGTATTTCGGGGATTTCCTGCTCGATTCTCGGAATTTTGAGTATTTATGATTCCCTGTAGCTCTCTAGTGAATTGATTTTTTTGATCAGTTGTGATTTGCCCCTTTTCAATGAGTTGCTCAAGCTCACCTGACCAACGACCAAGGGCTTGAGGGGATATAGCCGAACCCGAATCCAATACTCTTTGCACTCTTTGGCCCAAATCAAGAAGAGGCGGGCTGTTGGCAAAAAGGTCAAGATTGACCTGAATGAGACTTTTTGAAGTTTCTTTATCACTTTCAGCTGACCCTTCCCCTTCGTATGGGAGGTTCATCTCCTTAGCAACCCTAGCCTTACTCATTTCTTCGATAAACTCTTGAGACTGATCTGCCGTAATCGAACCAACTCCCTCCAAATCACTAACTGCAAGCGCAATCTCCTTCAATCGATCTTCCGTTACGCTTCTGTTCTCACCAAGTTTCCTAAGTTCTATTGCAAAATCTTTTAAAGATTGATTTTTTTCAAATTTTTTGACCGGAAATTTCTCAAAATATCCGTCTCCCTGCGGGGCAACCTGAGGCAAAATCCCATGCTCGATCATCTGCCTTTGGATTTCTTTCTGCTCGTCGGTGATTTTTTCCCCTTTCGCCTCTCGTTTTTTAACCTCCTCAGCCCATGCGTTTTTGGCTTTTTCCCTTCCCTCATCTGTCACGACAGGTGTTTCTTTTTTCTCAGAATTTACCCCCTGCCCCTCCGGAGCTGTTGTTTTTTCTTCTTTTTCTATATTTTCGTCCATACTACCCCTTTGTACAGGATAAGCCAGTTGTCGTGGTGGTGTCAATTCATTTTGCATGTCACCATTTTAAGTGCGCACCAATGTACACGCTTGACAATAGAATCACAGCAACCTCTCAAAAACCTGGAATAATTCACTATTTGATTGTTGCCTTGCTTCATTGCTATATTGTTAGAAGACAGACATCGACACTTGCAACAATATAACCATTTATCAATATGCCTGAACTAACGCCCTTAAAATACTTTGACTCCTTATACCCAGCTACAACCAGAAAAAAGGAGATTCAGCAATTTATTCCATATCTTGAAAAAGGTCTTTCTTCACAATTAGTCGGCATTCCGGGGAGTGGTAAAAGCAACATTTTCCGGCTACTTTCCTATAACCGCGATGTGAGATTTGAAAATTTTGGCGAATACGAAAAACATCTTCATTTTGTCTATATAGATAGTTCTGAAGTCAAAGGCAGGTCTCAATCTGATATCACAAAATTTATTCTGATATCGTTAGCCTTTTCTCTTGGAGAAAGAAGATTTGCCACAGAGGCTCAAAAAGTAAATGAGTTATTGAAAGAAGGACTCACAACTCCCGACGAAATGCTTCTTTTCCAAACCCTAAAAATGAGCCTTGACTATCTTTCCATTGAGCGCAAACTCACGGTTCACCTTTTGTTTGACAAATTTGATACCATTTTGACAACAATTACTCCCCAATTTTTTAATAATCTGAGGGTTCTTCGAAACCACGCAAAGTACCGGTTCGGGAGTGTTTTTTCAGTGATGCGTCCACTTGAAGATACCGTCGACCCCGTCCTTCTCTCAGACTACCACGACCTTGTTGCAGGCAACATCATATATGTCACAAGAAAAGATGCTGTTGGTATCAATTTCAGACTTTCATATATAGATAAAGCTGCAAGAAATTCTGTAGATCAATCTGTCCGCGATGAGCTTATTCGTCTTACCGGAGGGCATGCAAAGCTTACAAAGCTTTCATATGAAGCAATAGTAAATGACAAAATAAATATTGAGGGCTTGAATGAATTTCTCCAAACCCGACCTACAATTCAAGGAGCCCTTTTTGAAATTTGGAATAGCCTGCTTCCCTCAGAACAACATTTTCTACAGGAGAACCCAACACTTGAGGGGGCAAAAAACAGCCAACCATATCTTGTCTCAACAGAACTCGTGGATGAATCCGACATTACAATACCACTCTTTGCAGAATACATATCAACTGTAACCATAAAAGTAAGCGACATTATCTCTTATGATGATCAGAAAAATGAAATTCTCCTTGGTGAGTCCTCCATCACTGGAAAAATTTCCCCCTCCGAGTTCAAACTACTAAAATTTCTAGCACAGAACAAAGACAGGATAATTCCGAAAGACGAGATAATAACGGCCGTCTGGGGTGATCAAAAATCGTACGAAGGGGTGACAGACCAAGCACTTGACCAAATATTTTACCGTCTCCGCAAAAAAATTGAACAAGACCCTGCCAATCCGCAGCACCTACTTACAATCAAAGGGACTGGCTACAAACTGGCAGACTAAAACCGCGGAGTTTTAACTACTCTTTTTTTGAATTTTGACCTTTAACTTTCTTTTCATGTATGATGAAATTGCAATGAAAAAATACGCACTTATTCTCCAAATACTATTTGTTTCACTTCTGTATTTTTTTTCAGCCGCCGCCATCGTGAGTGCCGACACCAACGGATCCTGCTGGTTCCCGCCTTCAGGATCAGGCGTCAATGGGTGCGACAAGCTCACCGACAAAAATTTTAAACAATGCCCCCAGGAAATACTTACTCATCTCGATTCTCAAGCGTATAAAGTGTATGAAACTCAAGACGATTGTAAAAAAAATCAAAACCAACTACTCCCCGTCCAGCCAACAGCAATACCGCTCCCGACAACTGACCCCAGCAACCCGACAACAAATTCCACTACAGAAGGTGGCAATAGTGGAGACGGCGTAGGATACGAACTTTCTCCAAGTATGGGTGATATTTATGATATCACTCCGGTCGTAACAATCACTGCCACCGACCCTGAAATACCCCCCGGCGCATTTATTTGTCTCGAGGCAGATATGTGCATTGACAATGACGCTATACGAGAGGGTCTTGTTGAGGGAAATCAATCAGTTGTTGAGACTGCAAGTCTTGGCTTAGATCTTGATAAAGTAGATGAGGACACACTGCAACGGTATGTACTTGTAAATGGAAAAATCACAATCTGTGGCGATGGCAACAAAAAAGCAAAAGCATCTGTAAAAGAAAACTATAAAGGGGCAGAAGGAAAAGATCCATGGTGGGGCAAAATTGGAAAAGACAGACAGGGCTGCAAACCAGAGCGCGACTATTTTCACGCAGGCAAATCCTACGTTTTTGCAATCTACACTAAGGGTGACTCCTCTGATGGAAAAACTTGGGTTCTTTTAAAAATGGGCGGGTTCTATGTAAATCATTTTTTTCCGGAAATCTCATTCACACCACCGAATAACTTTAACCCCAACAGCACGGATTTTTCATTCAATGTCTCAGTAAAAACACTAGAAAATAAAGCTATTGGTGTAAAAAGTAACATTGAAGACAGGAACAACTATCAAGTCGAAGTTCGTGCCCCTGGGTATAGCGAGATAAAATGCGGGTGGTCAACTACTCAAAAAGGGGCAGAATTATTCAAATTCAAGCCACCGGTCAATACTCTCTTGCCGGGTAAATTTAGACTATACATACGCGAACAGGTCAACGAAGACCCCATGTATAAAGAGCACTTCAATAAGGCCATCGACTCCTCGGTAAATGTCGCCCGAGCAGCATTAGAAATGAGCCGAGCCCCAGGAGGACTGCCAAAAACAGCATTTTCAATCTGCCAAGGGGGGTTTGTTTACAGACAATACAATTGCACGCTTGCCAGATCAGTCGCCAACAAGCAACTCCTAGATACCACCTGCGAGGCCAATAAAACAGCAAACCCTGAATATAATCCAGAATTACCTGAAGGTCCCACCAACAAAAAGTACCTTTACCCCATATACATTGACGACCCCGGCAAAGTAGACGTAAAGGGTCTTCTCGCCTATTTTGATTTGCTCGGCGTAAATGCTACTGCAGACAAGTCAAATTATCCCTGCAATATCGGTGGCGCCACACAAAATGACCCGTCAGGATGCAAGAACGTTGAAACAGCTATTGGAAAACTTCCCGTTGACCCTCTTGGCTTTATCATGAAGGTCTTCTCAATCGTGCTATCCTTCGCTGGCGTTGGCGCAATCATCTTAATTATATTTTCAGGATATAGACTTATGATGTCTCGTGGAAATCCCGAAATGATAAAAAGCGCTCGCGAGACTCTGACCGCCGCCGTAGTCGGACTATTCTTTATCGTATTCTCTCTTGTGCTATTATCAATAGTAGCTGAGAATATTCTAAAAATTCCAGGATTTAGCTGATTATGAAAAACCAACCACTTGCACTTAGTTTTCCGGGAGCCAACGGAGCCCCGCAAGTGGTCCAAGCGCCATCTGGAATACCCACGGGCGGTCTTTCCGGGGATGGCGGCAAAATAATCGGTTTTGGCATCACTCTCTTTCTTATTGTATGCGTGATTCTTGCCCTTGCATTCCTCGTCTGGGGAGGACTCAACTGGATCATGTCCGAGGGAGATAAAACTAAGCTTGAAAGCGCAAGAAAAACACTCATCTGGGCGGTTGTCGGACTGATACTGACGTTTGTTTCCTTCTTCCTTGTATCGCTTTTTGGTCACTTTTTTGGCATAGACATTCTCAATGTCTCGCTTTAACGCAATACTCTTGACAAGCATACCCAAACCTGATAACAATAAATAGAAGCATGAAAAAAATACTCACAACGATTGCAGGAACACCCCTATATCTTGCGATGACAGCAACCTCATTTGCAGCACCGGCAAACGACAATTTAAATCCATGTCCTGAGAGCGGGCAATTCAGCGTCCTTTGTGGATTTAATGATATGGGTGCTGTCCTGGGATTCGTTATTACGATCGCCTTTATCATTGCAATCCTCATCGCCCTTTTCTTCCTTATCTGGGGAGGCATCAAGTGGATTTCTTCAGGAGGAGATAAAGGCGGAGTTGAAGCAGCAAGAAATCAAATCATCGCGGCCGTTATTGGACTTATCATTGTATTCCTCGCATTCTTTATCCTCAATTTAGTACTGGGACTCTTCGGACTGAGCTTGTTCAGTCTAAAATTACCACAAATCAGAGATTTCAAGAAATAAACTATGCCATGGGACTCATGCCTTGAAGACGGCGTTGCCACCCTATCCTGTATTCCTATAATCATTAAAAATGTTATCAACGCAGCTCTTGTTTTTGCTGGGATTGTTGCGCTCTTTCTTATTATTTTTGCGGGAGCCAGATATATCACGTCAAAAGGTGACCCCCAAAAAGTTGAGGGAGCAAAAAAAACGCTTACCTGGGCGATCGTTGGGCTTATCTTTATCTTTCTTTCCTTCTTTATTGTAAGTCTTATCTCCAACATTACGGGAGTCGATCAAATTCAAAACCCCACCATCTAAAACCTTCCTTGAATTAAATTTCCCGTTATGCTTCAATGAGAATATGGACTCTTTTACCTATCGTGATAAAGTAGCTATTACCCTTACAAACCGCCTAACTGAAGCTCTTGAAAGCGGTCAAGTCAGTGAGGAAGAAGGGGCACTTATAGCTGGATACCTATTAGATCGGGTAAATCAAATTGACGATGAAGGAGAAGCCTCACTTCTCCTAACTGAAATGGCTGAAAGATGGCCAATTTTTGAACAGCTCTTTGTACCCAACAACATAGACACGTTGACAAAAAGCGAAAACGCTCCGCCCACACAACAAGAACTGGAAAAACAGGAGGAAGCACAAATTGCTTCCGACCAAACACAAATGGAAAAAATAGAAGAGGCGCTGGGCGCAATACAACAACAAGCTACACCACAGTCATTGCAAGGAGGTGGTGCTTAATATGTCAATAACAACAATACAAGAACTGGTAGGCCATGCCGTTGGTGGCGAACCAATAAAAAAAGGGGAAGTAAAAGACTTAAAAACAGCACTATTCCGCGAAGTCAAGAAAAAAACCGAAAAAGGATTTTACCAAGAAAGTCTCGATAGTCTTCAGTCAGAGTCAGAACTTGCAGTAGATAACTTAAGACAGGTTGCCAATAACATAGGCACAAAAGTAGACACCGAAACGGGGGAAATAAAACCTGACTCAACTATCGAAGAAGCAACCGGTACCTCAGAAGCAAACCTGGTTACAGCTCTTAAAAATGAAATAAACCTTATACAAAAACTGGCAGATGAAGGATACAGAGCGCTTCTTGAACCAGAACAGCAACGCGTCAGAGAAATTATCGAGAAAAGACTAAAGTCAAACTCCGCCATAGCAAAAGAACTTGCGGGAGTTGCTGACCTAAAAGAATTTATCGAAACCCTTATTGACAGCCCCGCATTCCTTCCAAAGCTAAAAGACATTGTGAATGGCCACGCGAGAGAAGGCGATCTAGACACGTCTTTTCTCGATAAATATGAGGAGTTTAGGCGCAGTGAGGCCGAATTTACAGAGGAAGAAACAAAAGTAAATCATGCCAACGACAAAGTAAAACGCATCCAAAGAGA